>NZ_KB904368.1 GCF_000380065.1 Streptococcus massiliensis DSM 18628
AAAGGCATGATAGAAGGCGTGGAAGTGACAATCCTCCAAAGTATTCACCACTTTTTCAATCGTAAAGACGAGATGGTCTTGTGGCAAGAAAGAACTGATTTCTAGTGGTAAAGTTGTTTGATTTGTGTTATAGTGAATATGCATGGGATAGCCTTTCTAAATGGTTTATTGTGCAATTCTATTTTACCAAGACTATCGCAACCATGCAAAAAAGCAACGGATTTGCCGTTGCTTTTTTTGGAGATAAGGGACTATTGTCCCAGGCTCTGTTGGGTGGGATTTCAAAACAAAAGCCCTTCAAGGGCTTTTTGCGTAACTATTAGAGGCGGTAGACGGATTTGAACCGACGATCAAGCTTTTGCAGAGCCGTGCCTTACCACTTGGCTATACCGCCACAACTTTTACTATTTTACCCTAAAAAATGCTTTTCGTCAAGAGGAGAAAGCTCTTTGAGCTGTTTTATTTTGCGGAGAAAGGTCTTGAAAATCGCTCTGCCATTTTCCAAAATAATCAAAAAACTAGCCGCAAGACCTTGTCAAAAGGGCGGAAATCTGGTACAATAAGGGTTGTCGTGTAAACGGCAAATACTCATTTTAGATGAATCGTGGTGCTGTTGCCCAAGGGTTGCCCTGCGAGCTGAAATCTAAAAGAGGAAAAAAACAAAAAGGAGACATTACTCATGGCAGTAATTTCAATGAAACAACTTCTTGAGGCTGGTGTTCACTTTGGTCACCAAACTCGCCGCTGGAACCCTAAGATGGCTAAGTACATCTTCACTGAGCGTAACGGTATCCACGTTATCGACCTTCAACAAACTGTAAAATATGCAGACCAAGCCTACGACTTTATTCGTGACGCTGCTGCAAACGATGCAGTTATCTTGTTTGTTGGTACCAAGAAACAAGCTGCTGAAGCGGTCAAAGACGAAGCAGAACGTGCAGGTCAATACTACATCAACCACCGTTGGTTGGGTGGAACGCTTACTAACTGGGAAACAATCCAAAAACGTGTTCGTCGTTTGAAAGAAATCAAACGCATGGAAGAAGAAGGAATTTTCGATGTGCTTCCTAAGAAAGAAGTTGCTCTTCTTAACAAGCAACGTGCTCGTCTTGAAAAATTCTTGGGTGGTATCGAAGAAATGCCACGCATTCCAGATGTGATGTATGTGGTTGACCCACATAAAGAGCAAATCGCTGTTAAGGAAGCTAAGAAACTTGGTATCCCAGTGGTTGCTATGGTCGACACCAATACTGACCCAGACGATATTGACGTTATTATCCCAGCGAACGACGATGCTATCCGTGCTGTTAAGTTGATTACAGCGAAAATGGCTGACGCAATTATCGAAGGACGTCAAGGTGAAGACAATGTTGAAGCAGTAGAAGCTGAATTGGCTTCAGCTGAAGCATCTGCAGAATCAATCGAAGAATTGGTTGAAGTTGTAGAAGGTTCAAACGAAGATTAAGTTAGGATAGATTATCTATTTTTCAAGTTTTTAGTCCGAATACAATTCTAAGTAATGAGGACGTGAAGAACGCCTAACTACAATCATTAAGTAAATAAAAAAATCCTAAAGGGCAGGGCTTAGCCCTCCCTTTTTATCATCATTTGGAGGAAATCAAAAATGGCAGAAATTACAGCTAAGCTTGTAAAAGAATTGCGTGAAAAAACGGGTGCTGGTGTCATGGACGCTAAAAAAGCCCTGGTCGAAGTAGAAGGAAATATCGAAAAAGCGGTTGAATTGCTTCGCGAAAAAGGTATGGCTAAGGCAGCTAAGAAAGCTGACCGTGTCGCTGCTGAAGGTTTGACAGGTGTTTATGTAGACGGAAATACGGCTGCAATCGTTGAAGTCAACTCTGAAACAGACTTCGTTGCTAAAAATGCTCAATTTGTTGACTTGGTAAACGAAACTGCAAAAGTTATCGCAGAAAAGAAACCTGCAAACAATGAAGAAGCGCTTGCTTTGACCGTTGCTTCAGGCGAAACTTTGGAAGCGGCTTATGTCAATGCAACAGCGACTATCGGAGAAAAAATCTCTTTCCGTCGTTTTGCGGTGGTTGAAAAATCTGACGACCAAGTCTTCGGTGCTTACCAACATAACGGTGGACGTATCGGTGTAGTGACAGTTCTTTCAGGAAGCGACGAAGCGCTTGCTAAGCAACTGGCTATGCACGTTGCTGCCATGAAACCAACCGTTCTTTCATATAAAGAATTGAGCGAAGAGTTTATCCACGATGAATTGGCACAACTCAACCACAAGATTGAACAAGACAACGAAAGCCGTGCTATGGTTGACAAACCAGCCTTGCCGCTTCTTAAATACGGTTCAAAACTTCAGTTGACCGACCAAGTGGTGGCTCAAGCAGAGGAAGACATCAAGGCTGAGCTTGCTGCTGAAGGCAAACCAGAAAAAATCTGGGACAAAATTATTCCAGGTAAAATGGATCGCTTCATGCTTGACAACACCAAGGTTGACCAAGCCTACACACTCCTTGCACAAGTCTACATCATGGACGACAGCAAGACTGTTGAAGCCTTCCTTGAAAGCCAAGGCGTAGAAGTTGCTGGCTTCACTCGTTTTGAAGTAGGTGAAGGAATCGAAAAAGCAGCTAACGACTTTGAATCAGAAGTTGCTGCAACAATGGCTGCTGCTTTGAATAACTAAGAAAATAGAAACCATCGCTGTGAGCGATGGTTTTTGTATTTCAAAAAAAGCTATTTTTCGTGTTTTCCCCGCATTTTCCAGTTTTTAAAAAAAGAGCGGTGTTGGTAAAGGGTAATGAGGCTGAGTAGGGAAATGACGAGCCACATACCTAGATAGTTGATAGATATTCCCTTGTTAACAGAAAATGATAAAATCGCTCCGAAGGCGAGTCCTAAAGAGATGTATAGGAGAAAGCGATAGCGGAACTTGAGTTGATAATTTCCATATAAAAGTGGAATAAGTAAAAGAAGGGTGATACTTGCAGGTTTTAGGATAACAGTGGAAGTTTTTAAGATACAGGCAGACGCGAGCGTGTGAAAAAATAAGAGAATAGGGGTCATCATGAGAAATTGTAGAAAGTACTGCTTTAGAAAATTTTTCATAGAAAATCCTCCTTTTATTTATTATATCTATTAAATATTTTCAAAGCAAGCGATGACACGAGTAGAATTTTTATAGCTTTTACTTTCAAAAATGTTTGTTTTTCGGTATAATAAAAGTCAAAGTTAGTCAAAGTAAGAGGGCAGGGTCATGAATTGTAAAAATACATCAGACATTATTGAAGAATATATCAAACAGTTGCTAGCTCAAGCTGGAATTGCTGAACTTAAACGAAGCGAAGTAGCTGATATTTTTCAAGTAGTTCCAAGCCAGATTAACTATGTGATCAAGACGCGCTTCACGGAAAGTCGCGGTTATGTTGTGGAGAGTAAGCGTGGTGGGGGGGGCTATATCCGTATCGGGAAAGTTCAGTTTTCAGATCACCACCAGATGTTGCGAGATTTACTCGCCAGTATTAAAGAGCAAATTAGTCAGCAGGTTTTTACAGATATTTTACAAATGCTCTTTGAAAAAGGGTTGATAACTGGGCGTGAACTTGATCTGTTTTGGGTAACTACGACAGATAGCGTCTTAGGAAGTGATGCAGCACGTATTCGAGCGCGACTTTTACAGCAATTACTAAAACAACTAGATAGAAAAGGAAATTAAATGAAATATTCAACGGCATTGGCAGATAGTATAGAGGGTGCACAGCTTTTAGCGGGTCATTTTGAGGGAGATTTTTTAGAAAGTTGGCATTTGTTGGTAGCTATTGCCAACAATCCTTTCAGCGTAGGTGGGGCGGCTCTGAGTGATTATCCCCTTTTGGTTGATGAATTGGAAAATGCTTCTGCCATAGTGGTAGGAAAAATCTATCAAGAAAGTCCAAAGGCTGCTTATTTTCCTTACTCTAGGCGACTAAATGGACTTATTGAACAGGCAGAGGGGCTAGCAGAGGCACTTCATGCAAAAGAGTTGGGGACAGAGCACGTTTTATTAGCCATTATCTTTGATCGAACAACTTTAGCGGCGCGTGTGCTTGAGCAGGCAGGTTTTAGTTATGAAGAAAAAAGTGAGGCTGCACGCATGGCTGATTTGCGTAAAAGTTTAGAGCGTCGTGCAGGTTGGGGAAAAGAGGATATTAAGGCGATTCGACAATATTTGCGTGGTCAAGTTACTCCTTCGCCTAGTTCAATGGCCAACATGATGGGCATGCCAGCCTCAACCAGCGGCGGCTTAGAAGACTATACGCGGGATTTGACGGAAATGGCGCGCAATGGTCTTCTGGAGCCTGTTGTCGGGCGCGACCAAGAGATTTCACGTATGATTCAAATCCTCAGCCGCAAAACCAAGAACAATCCTGTCTTGGTTGGAGACGCGGGTGTCGGAAAAACGGCACTGGCTTTGGGACTGGCTCAGCGTGTGGCAGCAGGCGATGTTCCCAATGAAATTGCCAAAATGCGCGTGCTGGAGCTTGACTTGATGAATGTAGTGGCAGGGACGCGTTTTCGCGGGGACTTTGAAGAGCGGATGAATAATATCATCAACGATATTGAAGAAGATGGGCATGTCATTCTCTTTATCGACGAGCTGCACACCATTATGGGTTCGGGCAGCGGGATTGATTCGACGCTTGATGCGGCAAATATTTTGAAACCTGCTTTGGCACGGGGAACTTTGAGAACGGTCGGGGCGACAACTCAGGAGGAATACCAGAAGCATATCGAAAGAGATGCGGCTCTCTCGCGGCGTTTTGCCAAGGTCAGCATTGAAGAACCAAGCGTGGCACACAGCATTGCTATTTTACAAGGGCTAAAGAAGGGCTACGAAAGTCATCATAAGGTGGTCATCACCGACCAAGCGATTGAGACGGCGGTCAAGTACGCTCATCGCTATCTGACCAGCAAAAACCTGCCAGATTCAGCGATTGATTTGCTAGATGAGGCGAGCGCGACGGTGCAAAATCAACATCCGCAAATCCACGTGAAAAAGGAGTTGAGCCCAGCTGATGAGGCGCTCATGGCTGGAAATATGGCAAAGGTGGCGACTTTGCTAGCCAAGGAGGAGGCAACGCCGACCTTTAAGCTGAAAGTTCAAGAAACTGATATTTTGGTGACTTTGAGCCGTTTGTCAGGCATCCCTGTGCAAAAACTGACCCAGACTGATGCCAAAAAATATCTTCATTTGGAGCAGGAATTGCACAAGCGGGTCATCGGGCAGGAAGAGGCGATTTCGGCTATCAGCCGTGCCATTCGTCGCAATCAATCTGGCATTCGGACCAGCAAGCGTCCGATTGGTTCCTTTATGTTCTTAGGGCCGACCGGTGTCGGCAAGACCGAGCTGGCAAAAGCCTTGGCTGAGACCCTTTTTGATGACGAATCTGCTCTTATTCGCTTTGATATGAGCGAGTACATGGAGAAATTCGCAGCTTCTCGTCTCAATGGGGCGCCGCCAGGCTATGTTGGCTACGAAGAAGGCGGCGAATTGACCGAAAAAGTCCGCAACAAGCCCTATTCTGTCCTGCTTTTTGATGAGGTGGAAAAGGCGCATCCAGACATTTTCAACGTTCTCTTGCAAGTCTTGGATGACGGTGTGTTGACCGACAGCAAAGGACGCAAGGTTGACTTTTCAAATACCATTATCATCATGACCAGCAACCTCGGGGCGACTAGCCTGCGCGATGACAAGACCGTTGGCTTTGGGGCGCGGGATCTTCGCTTTGACCACGAAAATATGGAAAAACGGATATTGGAAGAGCTGAAAAAAGCCTATCGTCCAGAGTTTATCAATCGGATTGATGAGAAGGTTGTCTTCCATAGCTTGACCAGCAGCGACATGCAAGAAGTGGTCAAGATTATGGTTAAACCGCTGATTGCGAGCCTAGCTGAGCAGGACATTGAACTCAAGTTTCAAGCTAGTGCGCTAAAACTTTTAGCACAAGAAGGCTACGACCCAGAAATGGGGGCGCGTCCTCTGCGTAGAATGCTGCAAACCAAGGTGGAGGACAAGCTGGCAGAATTGCTCTTGTCTGGCGATTTATCAGCAGGGAGTCTCCTCAAAATCGGCGTCAAAGGCGGAGAGCTGAAGTTTGAGGTGGTATAATAAGTGATAAAACGACTAGTTCAGCTAGTCGTTTTTCTTTCTTTTAAAACTTTTTTATATTTTTTAATAAAAATGTTTGACAAAATAAAAATATAGTTTATAATAAAAATATAAAATTGATTTTATAAAGAATAATAAAAAGGTAGAAATAAACATGAAAGAAAAAATTGCGGTGGTTTTTGGGACATTTGCCCCCTTGCATCAGGGTCATATTGACTTGATTCAAAAGGCTAAGCGGCAGTTTGAACAGGTGCGCGTGGTCGTTTCGGGCTATGAGGGCGACAGGGGTGAGACGGTCGGGCTTAATTTGCAGAAGCGTTTTCGCTATATTCGCGAAGCCTTTGCGGATGATGATTTGACGCAGATTTATCAGCTGGATGAGAGTGATTTGGCTCGCTATCCTAAAGGCTGGGATACTTGGTTGACACAGCTTTTGCAGCTTGTCCATTACCAAGAGAAGCAGGAAGAATTGACTTTCTTTGTCGCTGAAAAAGAATACTGTAAGGAGCTAGAAAAGCGGGGTTTTGCCAGTGTCTTGGAGGAGCGGCAGTTCGGGATTTCGGCCAGCATGATTCGACAAAATCCTAGCAAATATTGGAAATACATCGCTCAGCCATTTCGGCGCCAGTTTACCAAGAAAGTTTTGATTATCGGCAGTGCCAGCAATGGAAAGACGACCTTGGCTAAGGATTTGGGGCGCTTTTACGACGCGCCGGTTAGCCTTGAGTATGCGCGGGAATATCAAATTCAAAACAATGTGCGAGACGACGAGCTGACCGCTAAGGACTACTATTATCTCCTCTTGGGGCAATACGCTCAGACCTCTCAGCTGATTGACAGTTCGGTCAACCGCGGCTTAGTTGTTGCGGACACCAATTCGCTGGTGACCAAGGGTTATTATGATTATTATCTCAAGGAGGACGCCAGCCAGTTGGATGAGAGACAGACCTTTGACCACCTTTTCTTGAGTATTTTGTCCAAGGAAAAGTGGGATTTGATTCTCTTTATCAAGCCCAACGGTAGCTATGTCAATGACGGATTTCGCGATATGACTATGGCAGATGAGAAAATTCGGGCGGATTTTTCCAACTATCTGGAGCAACTCAAAGAGCAATATTTGCCAGACATTCCGCTGGTTTATCTGGCTAGTGATTATCTGGGAAATTATCAGGCGGCGAAAGCGGCTATTAACCAAATTTATCAAGCAGATTAAAGAAGAAAGTGGTAAAATAGATGTTGAACATAAAAGAAAAACTACACAGATTTCAAAGTAATTACAGAAACGTTCATCAGGCGGCGAAAAAAGCAGGGCTGACAGGCATTTTACGCCTCCTCTGGCAGGATTTGTTTGAGGGGCGGAGCTTGGGACAGTGGCTCTATCTGCTGGTTCTCTCTAGCATTCCTTTTGTCCTTGAGTTTACCAATCAAGCAAGCCAACATGATTGGGTGGGACTCTTTGCTTCTTGGACAGGCATTGTCTGCGTCATCTTAGTAGCAGAAGGGCGAGCCAGCAACTATCTCTTTGGGGCGATTAACTCTGCTATCTATCTGATTTTATCCTTCGAGGCAAGTTTTTATGGAGAAGTGCTGACAACCATTTATTTCTTTATCATGCAGCCAATTGGCCTTTACACTTGGTTGTCCAATCGGATAAATGGGCAGGATCAGGCAGAAGAAAGTCATTTTGAAGCGAAGAAATTGCGGCTTTTTGACTGGGTCAAATATCTGGCGCTGACGGCCTTGATTTGGATTGGTATGGGCTTTGCCTACCAAAGCATTGGCAGCCACAGACCTTTCCGCGATAGTGTAACGGACGCCACCAACGGTGTTGGACAGCTCCTCATGACCCGTCTTTACCGCGAGCAATGGATTTTCTGGATTGCAACCAATCTCTTCAGTATTTACCTCTGGTGGGGCAGTAATGTCAATATTCAAGGCATGTACTGGGTCTACACAATCAATAGTCTGGTCGGTTGGTATCAATGGACTAAGGCTTTAAAAAGAAAGGACTGAACTCAATGACCAAGCGTGACCTTCCCTCAGGTATGTCAGAAAAAGAGTATTACGAAACCCAAGCTAGCGAAGCAGAATTTTTGGACTGGTACCAAAAGCAGGATTTGCTCAAATATGAAACGCCAAGTGTGACGGTGGATATGGTGGCTTACTGCTTTGTGGACGGACAGATGAAGCTGCTTGTCATCAAGCGAAGAGCGCACCCTTATCAAAATCGCTTTGCCTTGCTTGGTGGTTTCGTAGAAAAGACAGAGGATGCCTATGAGGCTTGTATTCGCGAGATCAAAGAAGAGGCTAATCTCACTATTCCCAGAGAAAATGTCGAGCAACTGATGACGGTGTCAAGCCCTAATCGTGACCCACGTGGCTGGGTAATCACGATTGCCCACCTGGTTTATCTGCCCAAGGAAGCCATGGAGCAGGTAAGAGCGGGCGATGACGCCAAGGAAGTGTATTTTCTGGATGTGGATTTTAAAAAGGCAACTTGTCAGCTCAATGGTCAGGTTTTGAGCGCGGAGGATTTTGCCTTTGACCATTATCAGATTATCCAAGAGTCTATCAAGCGTATCCAAGGGCGGCTGGACTGGAACCCGACCTTCCTCTATCTCCTAGAGGAGCCTTTCACGGTTTATGAAGGCACGGATTTGGTCAATACCATTAGCCCCCGTCGTCCCATTGTCAGCAATAATTTTCTTGTAAAATATAAGGGATTTGTTGAGGAAGCAGGCGTCAAACGCGTTCCCAAGAAAAAACCGAAAAAAGTTTATCGGTTGAAAAGATCGTAAATAAAAAGACTTCCGTATTTGGAAGTCTTTTTAGCGTACAGATTTCTCAATCTGCAAGAGTTCTTCAATTTCGGCTAGGGATTGGGCTTGGGAAATGGTGCCGCGGAGTTTGGCTGCGCCCGCTGTTCCCCGCAGATAGTGAGGAGCCAGTCCGCGAAATTCTCGAATGGCGACATATTCGCCCTTGAGATTGACCAGCCGAGTCAAATGCTCGTAAGCAATCTTCATCTTGTCCTCAAAGCTGAGGTCAGGCAGCACCTCGCCGGTCTCCAGATAGTGATTGATTTGGTTGAAGATATAAGGGTTGCCCATAGCTGCGCGCCCGACCATGACTGCGTCCGCACCTACTTCCTCAATTCGCTGCTTAGCGTCTTGAACCGTGCGAATGTCTCCGTTGGCAATAAAAGGAATTTTAGTCAGGGCTTGTGCAACATCGTGCAGGGTTTCAAGGTCAGCATGCCCCGTGTACATCTGCTCCCGCGTCCGCCCGTGCATAGCAAGAGCCGCGACACCGGCGCTTTCTGCGGCCAGTGCATTCTCAACAGCCAGCGAGCTATCTGCCCAGCCAGTCCGCATCTTGACCGTCAGTGGAATATCGAGCACCGACTGCACCTTGTTGATAATGGAGTAAATTTTGTCAGGGTCCTTGAGCCATTTGGCACCTGCTTCATTTTTGACAATTTTGTTGACAGGGCAGCCCATGTTGATGTCTACGATGTCGGTACGGGTATTTTCTTGGATAAATTCGGCTGCGCGTGCTAAGCTATCCGCATCGCTTCCAAAAAGCTGAATGGAGACGGGATTTTCCCCCTCGTCAATATGGAGCATGTGGAGCGTTTTTTCGTTATTGTACTGGATTCCCTTGTCAGACACCATTTCCATAACGACCAGCCCCGCGCCTAGCTCCTTAGCAATGGTGCGAAAGGCCGAGTTGGTCACGCCCGCCATAGGAGCAAGCACGGTGCGATTGGGAATTTGAATCTTGCCAATCATAAAAGGGGTGTTAAGATTTGTCACGAATGAGTTCCTCCAAGTCGTTTTGGTCAAATGTATAGGTAGTCTGGCAGAATTGACAGGTGATTTCAGCGCCCTTATCTTGGTCGCGCATCTCTTCTAGGTCTACTTTGGGCAGGCTAGCCAGTGCATTCATGAAGCGCTCCTTACTGCAATCGCACTGGAAGCGGATTTCTTCTTCGGACAGGCGTTTGTAAGGCTCGTCCCCATAAATAGCCGCTAGCAGGGCTTCAATATGGTCGTCGGATTCCAGTAAAGTTGAGATGGCGGGCATGTTTTGAATGCGTTTTTCAAAGCGAGTGATGTCTGCTTCTTTAGCTCCCGGCAAGACTTGCAGCAGAAAACCTCCTGCAACCTTGACCTTGTCCTCTTCATCTAAGAGTACATTGAGTCCGACCGCTGACGGTGTTTGCTGGCTTTCAGTCAGATAAAAAGCCAAGTCTTCGCCAATTTCCC
Source organism: Streptococcus massiliensis DSM 18628 (assembly GCF_000380065.1). Lineage (GTDB taxonomy): Bacteria > Bacillota > Bacilli > Lactobacillales > Streptococcaceae > Streptococcus > Streptococcus massiliensis. The sequence goes on from NZ_KB904368.1 coordinate 10,396, forward strand.
CAGAAATCAAAGGCGTCATCGAATGATAGGGATTGCCCGTGCCATAGTTGGTGATGACGAGAAATTCGCCCTGACCGACAAAAGGCCCAACCACTACTTCGCCTGTCGCTGTCTTTTTGATGTCAACGCCAGGATTTTGCACATAGCCTTTGACCTTGCCCTTGGTGTCTGCCACCGTGATAATGGCGCCGAGCGAGCTCGTTCCCAAAACTTTGACCGTAATCTTGGTGTCGCCTTTTTCATTAGCAGCTAGGATTTGGCTGGCAATGAGGGTGCGTCCCAGCGCAACAGTCGAGCTGGCTTTTGTTTGGTGTTTTTCCTGCGCGGTCCGAACGGTCTCGGTGCTATCTAGCACAAAGGCGCGAAAATAACCGCTTTCTGATATTGTTTTAATAATCTTGTCCATGCCTACTATTTTAACACAAAAAAAGAAACAAGCGAAGACCTGTGCTTGGTTTCAAATAAAAATTGTTCATTGGATCGTCCTGCAAGTAAAATTTATTTTCCAAGACCCTTGACAAATAAGGGATAATCCGATAGAATTGTAAGGTATGTTTAGTAACTGATCACATATAGCCGGCTAAACGAATACAAGAGTCTAAGAGGAGGTATTCAAAGTGAAACGTACTTATCAACCAAGTAAAATCCGTCGTGCACGTAAACATGGTTTCCGTCATCGTATGTCAACTAAAAACGGACGCCGCGTGCTTGCAAGCCGTCGTCGTAAAGGACGTAAAGTTTTGGCTGCATAATCCAAACGAAGATAAAATAGATAAACCAGTAGAAACTCGAGTCTGCTGGTTTTTTCTTGTCTAAGATATGGTATAATGAAAAAAGCAATAAAAAGGTGAAGAACATGAAGATTTTTGATACGCATACACATTTGAATGTGGAAGAGTTTGCGGGGCAAGAGTTAGAAGAAATCAAGCTGGCGCAGGACATGGCGGTGACCAAGATGAATATCGTTGGTTTTGATAAGCCGACCATTGAGCAGGCGCTGGTTTTGGCGGAAAAATATCCGCAGCTCTACGCAACGCTTGGCTGGCATCCGACGGAAGCGGGCTCTTACAATGACGCAGTAGAAACCTATCTCCTAGACAAGCTCAAACATCCCAAGGTGGTAGCGCTGGGGGAAATCGGGCTGGATTATCACTGGATGACCGCGAGCAAGGAAGTGCAGGAAGCTGTTTTTCGGCGGCAAATCAATCTTTCTAAGGAGCTAAATCTACCCTTTGTCGTCCATACGCGCGACGCGCTAGAAGACACCTACGACATCATCAAAAGCGAGGGTCTGGGTGCGCGAGGCGGAATTATGCACTCTTATTCGGGCACGCTTGCTATGGCTGAGAAATTTATGGATTTGGGCATGAGCATTTCCTTTTCTGGCGTGGTGACGTTCAAGAAAGCGCTGGATATTCAGAAAGCAGCGCAGCATTTGCCTCTAGAAAAAATACTGGTCGAGACGGACGCCCCCTACTTGGCGCCCGTGCCTAAGCGAGGTCGGCTCAATCACCCGGCTTACACTCGCTATGTCGTTGAGAAAATCGCAGAGCTCCGCCAGCTGAGCCTGGAGGAAGTGGCAGCGACGACCTACGCTAATAGCCTGCGGATTTTTGGATTGGAAGAAGAGCATGAAGGAAAAAATTAGTCAGGTTATCGTGGTGGAAGGGCGAGATGATACCGCTAATCTCAAGCGTTATTTTGAGGTGGAGACTTACGAGACGAGGGGGTCTGCCATTGATGCGGCTGACCTTGAGCGGATTAAGCAGCTCCACGATTTGCACGGGGTTATCGTTTTTACCGACCCAGATTTTAATGGGGAGCGGATTCGGCGCCTGATTATGGAAGTCGTTCCTAGTGCCCAGCATGCTTTTTTAAAGCCGGATGAAGCGGCGCCCAAGTCCAAGACCAAGGGACGCTCGCTCGGGGTCGAGCATGCTTCTTATGAGGATTTAAAAACCGCTTTGGAGCAGGTGGTGGGACAAGCAAAGGCGCAAGCGGACTTTGATATTTCCAAAAAGGACTTGATTCGTTTGGGACTGCTTTTGGGAAATGACAGCCGCAAGCGACGGGAATTTTTAGGTCAAGAGCTCCGCATTGGCTACACCAACGGCAAACAACTTCTCAATCGACTAAAAATGTTTGGGGTGGAGTTGGCAGAGGTGGAAGAAGCCATGAAAAAATATCAATAGAAAATGAGAACAAAATGAGAATTTCAGATTACAGCGTGACGCGGGCGATTTTGGAGCGTCATGGTTTTACTTTTAAGAAGTCTTTCGGGCAGAATTTTTTGACCGATAGCAACATTTTGCAGAAGATTGTCGACACGGCAGAGATTGACAAGGATGTCAATGTCATCGAGATTGGGCCGGGGATTGGCGCTTTGACCGAATTTTTGGCGGAGAGCGCAGCCGAGGTCATGGCTTTTGAAATCGACGAGCGCCTCCTGCCGATTTTGGCGGATACGCTGGCAGATTTTGACAATGTGCGCGTGGTCAATCAGGACATTCTCAAGGTGGATTTGAGCCAGTACGTAAAGGAGTTCAAAAATCCTGACCTGCCCATTAAAGTTGTCGCAAATCTTCCTTACTACATCACGACGCCCATCCTCATGCACTTGATTGAGAGTGGCATTCCCTTCAGCGAGTTTGTTGTTATGATGCAAAAGGAAGTGGCCGACCGCATTTCGGCTGAGCCCAAGACCAAGGCTTACGGCAGTCTTTCGATTGCCGTCCAGTATTACATGACCGCAAAGGTTGCCTTTGTCGTGCCACGGACGGTCTTTGTGCCCGCCCCCAATGTAGATAGTGCTATTTTAAAAATGGTACGTCGCGAGCAGCCAGCCGTTGACGTGCACGATGAGAAGTTTTTCTTCAAGCTGACCAAGGCTAGCTTTACCCACCGCCGCAAGACCCTCTGGAACAACTTGATTAACTATTTTGGCAAGAGCGAGGAAAGCAAGGACAAGCTGACGCGGGCTTTGGAAATGGCTCAGCTGTCTCCTAGCCTGCGCGGGGAAGCCCTGACGCTTGCTGATTTTGCCCGACTGGCAAATAGTTTGGAGGAAGTAGGGATTTGACAAAAAGAGTGAAAATGCTAGCTCCTTAACACTATCGGCGATTCGTAATACAATGTATTCAAAAGGAGGCCTTCTTTTATGGCAACAATGACTGTCAGAATGAACAATGAGGATTCTGAACTGATTAGAAATTACATCAATATGCATGGGCTCACGATTTCCGAGTTTGCCCGTCAGTCCATGTTGGAACGGATTGAAGATGAATATGATTTAGAAATATTGCGAAAAGCGACGGCTGAAGATGAAAGTAGCCGATGTAGCATGCCTGAAGTAGCTAAGGAGCTACGCTTTGACTTATAAAGTGACTTTTACCAAGCACGCTTTGAAGCAGTTGAAAAAATTGGATCGTTACACCTCGAGAAGTATCTACGAATGGATTATGAAACATCTTGAAGGAACGGACGATCCTCGTAGGTATGGTAAGTGCTTGACGACTAACCGTTCAGGAGAATGGTATTACCTAAACGGTAATTGTCGAGTATTAGCGAATATTTTGGACGATAAAATTGTGATTGAGGTCTTTGCGGTCGGACATCGCAGGGACATCTATTGAATGGATATAGCAAAAACGACCTCATCTGAAGTCGTTTTTTGTCTCTATGCGGAGGAAGGGATTTGAACCCTCACACCCGTACGGGCACATGCGCCTGAAGCATGCGTGTCTGCCGTTCCACCACCTCCGCGTGATGCACTATATCTATTATACCTTTTTTTTGAAATTTGCCAAGAGGAAAAAGCAAAAAGTCTCATTTTTTGTTATAATAAATTCATCAGAATTAAAGGAGCAGCTTTGCAAGGAAAAATTATAAAAGCTTTGGCGGGCTTCTACTATGTGGAAAGCGACGGTCAAGTCTACCAAACGAGAGCCAGAGGAAATTTTCGCAAAAAAGGACAGACGCCCTATGTCGGGGACCAAGTCGAGTTTTCAGCGGAAAAAGACTCGGAGGGATACATTTTAAAAATAGGAGAGCGAAAGAACAGCTTGGTGCGCCCACCGATTGTCAACATTGACCAAGCTGTGGTCATCATGAGTGCGCGCGAGCCGGATTTCAATCCCAATCTCTTAGACCGATTTCTGGTCTTGCTGGAACACAAGAAGATTGAACCCATTATTTATTTGAGTAAGTTAGACCTTTTGGAGACAGGGCGGGAGCTCGACGACTATGTGGCAGTCTACCGCTCTATCGGCTATAAGCTGGCTTTGTCGGTGGAAGAATTGCTGCCGCTTTTGCCTCATAAAATCACGGTTTTCATGGGGCAGACAGGTGTGGGGAAGTCCACTCTGCTCAATAAAATCGCCCCTGACTTGGCGCTGGAAACGGCTGAAATCTCAGAGAGCCTCGGTCGCGGACGCCACACAACGCGGGCGGTCAGCCTCTACAATCTCTATGGTGGAAAAATCGCCGACACGCCGGGCTTTTCTTCCTTGGATTATGAGGTGAGTACGGCTGAAGACCTCAATTTTGCCTTTCCAGAGATTGCTAAGCTAAGCCAAGCCTGCAAGTTTCGGACTTGTACTCACACGCACGAGCCTGATTGTGCGGTCAAACTAGCCCTTGAAGCAGGTGAGCTTGCGCCTTTCCGTTTTGAGAATTACTTGCAAATGCTAAGCGAAATCGAAAATCGCCGCGAAACCTATAAAAAAGTAGCTAAGAAAAATCCTAAATAAAAAGGAGTAAAAAATGAACACATATAAAATTGCCCCCTCTATTTTGAGTGCCGATTACGCTAATTTTGAAGCAGAGCTGAAAAAGCTGGAAACAACTGGCGCTGAGTATGTTCACATCGATATTATGGACGGACATTTTGTGCCGAATATTAGTTTTGGTGCGGGCGTGGTAGCAGCTATGCGCCCCCACAGCAAGCTGGTTTTTGATTGTCATCTCATGGTGTCCAATCCTGAACATCACATCGAGGATTTCGCCCGCGCAGGTGCCGATATTATCAGTATCCATGCCGAAGCAACGCTGCATATTCATGGCGCTCTGCAAAAAATCCGTGCGGCTGGCGTCAAGCCCAGCGTGGTTATCAACCCCGGCACGCCTGTCGAAGCAGTGAAAAATGTTTTGAATTTGGTCGACCAAGTGCTAGTGATGACGGTCAATCCCGGTTTTGGTGGTCAGGCCTTTTTGCCAGAAACCATGGACAAGATTCGTGAGTTGGTTGTGCTGCGTGAAGTCAACGGCTTGAACTTTGATATTGAAGTTGACGGCGGTATTGACAATCAAACGGTTGGGCTTGCCAAGGAAGCGGGCGCCAATGTTTTCGTAGCTGGAAGTTATGTTTTCAAGGGCGATGTCAAGGCTCAGGTTGCGACTTTGAAGGACGCTTTAAATGCCTAGAGTTGCAGTGCTGGCAGGTGGTCAGCTAGGGATAGATTTGCCAAAAAACATGGATATTTATGTTGGAGTAGACGCAGGAGCGCTAGCTATTTTGCAAGAAGACCTACCCTTGGACTATGCGGTCGGTGACTTTGACTCGGTCTCTGGGCAAGAATGGCAGCGGATAAAAGAAGAGGCGCAAGTCTTGGTGACAGCCCAGCCTGAAAAGGACGACACGGATATGGAGCTGGCGCTACTAACGATTTTCGAGCGATTTCCCGAAGCCGAGGTCAGCGTCTATGGGGCTTTTGGTGGGCGGCTAGACCACACCTTGGCAAATATTTTTCTGCCAAGTAACGACAAATTGGCTCCTTTTATGCAGCAGTTGACTCTTTTAGACGAGCAGAATATTGTGACCTATCTGCCAGCTGGCAGGCATCAAGTTTCTCCTCAAAAAGGAATGGCATACGTCGCTTTTTTACCCGTTCAAGACCAGTTTTTGAGCATCACTGGCGCCAAGTATCCTTTGGACGAAAAAAATTATTTTTTCAAAAAAGTTTACGCTTCTAACGAATTTATAGATGAGCCCCTATTTGTCAAATTTCATGAGGGTTACCTTGTCATCATTTACAGTAAGGATAGGAGTTGATATGGAATTTATCATTGTTCTTTTGCTCTTGGTCAATCTTGCGCTCAGCTACCTTCTTTGGCAAAAAAGTAGCAGCCAAGCTCAGCAAGTGCAGAAGGTTCTAGAAGACCAAGCGGACAATTTGTCAGAGCAGCTTGACTATCGCTTGAAAGAAGAGCGGCAAGAAGCCCTGATTAGGCAGCAGCGATTAGAATTGGCGCTGAGTGACCGTTTGGTAAAAGTAGAGACAGATTTGCACCGCAATTTGACCGAGCTACGCGCAGAAATCACGGAGAATTTAACGAAAAATCGTGATAAGACGGACGAGCGTATGCAAAAAATTCAAGAGTCCAACGAGCAGCGTTTGGAGCAGATGCGTCAGACGGTGGAGGAAAAGCTGGAGCAGACCTTGCAAAGCCGCTTGCAGACTTCTTTTGCGACGGTATCCAAGCAGCTGGAATCAGTCAATCGTGGGCTGGGTGAAATGCAGACGGTGGCGCGTGATGTCGGAACGCTAAACAAGGTCTTGTCCAATACCAAAACGCGCGGGATTATGGGTGAGTTGCAGCTGGGGCAAATTATTGAGGACATCATGACGCCCAGCCAGTACGAGCGCGAGTTTGCGACGGTGGCAGGCTCTAGCGAGCGGGTCGAGTACGCCATAAAATTGCCGGGGCAAAGCGAGCAGGATTATGTTTATCTGCCGATTGATTCTAAGTTTCCGCTGGCTGATTATTATCGGCTGGAGGACGCCTATGAAGCGGGCAATCGCGATGACATTGACCTTTACCGCAAGGCGCTTTTGGCTAGCGTTAAGCGTTTCGCCAAGGACATCAAGAAAAAATATCTGGCACCGCCTGCAACGACCAATTTTGCCATTATGTTTTTGCCGACAGAGGGGCTTTATTCAGAGGTCGTGCGCAATCCAGAATTTTTTGATAATTTGAGGCGGGAAGAGCAGATTGTGGTAGCTGGGCCGTCGACCTTGTCAGCCCTGCTCAATTCGCTGTCGGTCGGCTTTAAAACCTTAAATATCCAAAGAAGTGCAGACGACATCAGCAAGGTTTTGGCTTCGGTCAAGACAGAATTTAACAAATTTGGCGGGGTTCTCTCAAAAGCGCAGAAACATTTGAAAAATGCTTCGGGCAGCATTGATGAGCTCATGACACGCCGGACAAATGCGATTGAGCGGACGCTCCGCCATATCGAGCTGTCGGATGATGATGTTTCCTTAGGCATTTTAGATTTTCAAGAAGAAGGACAAGAAGGGATAGAAGATGAAAATTAACCAAATGAAAAAAGACGAGCTCTTTGAAGGTTTTTACCTCATCAAGTCAGCAGAAGTTCGTCAGACCAGAGCTGGAAAGAATTATCTGGCTTTCACATTTCAAGATGATAGCGGCGAAATTGAGGGCAAGCTCTGGGACGCCCAGCCTCACAATGTCACAGAATTTACGGCAGGCAAGGTTGTCCACATGCAGGGACGCCGCGAGGTTTACAACAACACGCCCCAGGTCAATCAAATTGTGCTGCGTCTGCCTAAGGCGGGCGAGCCAAACGACCCAGCGGACTTCAAAGAGAAGCCCCCTGTTGACCAAAAAGAGCTGCGCGATTACTTGGCGCAGATGATTTTCAAGATTGAAAATCCCATTTGGCAACGCTTGGTGCGCTCGCTCTATTCTAAGTACGACCATGAATTTTACACCTATCCTGCTGCCAAGACCAATCACCACGCTTTTGAAGCAGGACTGGCTTTTCACACGGCGACCATGGTCAAGCTGGCGGACGCGATTGGCGACATTTATCCCCAGCTCAATAAGAGCCTGCTCTTTGCGGGGATTATGTTGCATGATTTGGCTAAGGTCTTGGAATTGACCGGGCCAGAAGGTACGGAGTACACGGTGCGGGGCAATCTCATCGGTCATATCGCTCTTATCGATGAGGAAATTACCAAAGCGCTGCTCGAGCTCAAGATTGACGATAGCAAGGAAGACGTCATCGTGCTGCGTCATGTCATCCTCAGCCACCACGGGCTTTTGGAGTACGGCAGCCCCGTGCGCCCCAAAATCATGGAGGCTGAAATTATCCACATGATTGACAATTTAGATGCGGAAATGATGATGATGATCTCGGCTCTAGCCAAGATTGGTGCGGGCGAGATGACCAATCGCATCTTTGCCATGGACAATCGCTCTTTCTACAAACCGAATTTTAAAAATTAAATACAAAAATAAAAGTCAGAAAACGGAAAAGTTTTTTGATTTTTTTGATAAAAAGCAGCAATGCCAAGCCTTGACAGCTATCCTTTCGCATTTTTAATCATTTTATGATATAATAAACTGATTTGATACAAACGAGGAAATAGTTATGTTCTCATTTAGGAAAAAAGAGAAATCTGAGATGCCTTTGCAGGTGCCTAAGCACATTGGTATTATTATGGATGGAAATGGTCGTTGGGCAAAAAAACGTATGCAGCCACGTGTCTTTGGGCATAAGGCAGGCATGGAAGCCTTGCAAAATGTCACAATCGCAGCAAAAGAAATGGGCGTGCAGGTTTTGACTGTTTACGCCTTTTCGACGGAAAATTGGTCACGACCAGAAAAAGAAGTAAAATTCATTATGAATTTGCCTGTAGAATTTTACGAGCGCTATGTGCCGGAATTGCACAGAAATAATGTAAAAATTCAGATGATTGGAGATGTGGCAAAGCTGCCTAAGGAAACGCTCGAGGCTCTGAACAAGGCTCAGGACTTAACACGACTGAACACTGGTTTAATTTTAAACTTTGCTCTCAACTACGGAGGTAGAGCAGAGATTGTCCAAGCAGTTAAGAATATCACTAAGGATGTGCTGGATGCGAAATTCAGCCCAGAGGATATCAACGAGGATGTGATTGCTAACTATCTTTATACTAATAGCCTGTCGCGTATTTTACGAGATCCAGATCTTGTCATTCGCACCAGTGGAGAGTTGCGCCTCAGTAATTTCCTGCCTTGGCAAAGTGCTTATAGTGAATTGTATTTTACAGACATTTTATGGCCAGATTTCGATGAGAATGCTTTGAATGCAGCAATTGTGGCTTATAATCGTCGCAATCGACGTTTTGGAGGAGTTTAGTAGATGGATAAAGAATTGCAAAAACGAGTTATTTTCGCTGGAATTGCGTTAGCAATTTTCTTGCCTTTGCTTTATCTTGGAGGGGTTGCTTTTCAGGTCGGTGTAGGGCTTATTGCTATGCTGGGTGTGCATGAATTGTTGCGTATGCGTGGTCTTGAAACGGCTAGTCTTGAAGGCGGACTTGCTATGTTGGCAGCCTTTGTCTTTACGGTTCCAATTGAGAATTATTTGAAATTTTTACCGATGGACGGCAGTCTCACAGCCTACGGAATTGTTGTTTTCCTGCTTTTAGGAGCTACTGTTTTAGGGAAAAACTATACTTACAACGATGCTGTTTATCCGATCGCTTCAAGTTTCTACGTTGGCTTTGGTTTTCATGCCCTGGTGTCTGCACGTTTGGCGGGGTTTGACAAGGTATTGCTTGCTTTGTTTATCGTTTGGGTAACGGATTCAGGGGCTTATTTGATTGGTAAGAAATATGGACGTCGGAAATTGATGCCAGCTGTGTCACCCAACAAGACCATTGAGGGAAGTTTAGGTGGAATTCTGGCAGCAGTGCTAGTAACATTCATTTTTGTGCTAGTTGATCGTCACGTGGCTAGTTCTCACAATCTTTTTACGATGCTTATTTTTGCTGTGATTTTTAGCAGCGCAGGGCAATTTGGTGACCTAGTAGAAAGTGCCATCAAGCGTTACTTTGGAGTGAAAGACTCAGGGAAATTTATTCCGGGGCACGGTGGAGTCTTAGATCGCTTTGATTCGCTACTTTTTGTCTTTCCACTGATGCACCTACTTGGCTTAATTTAAACTAGAGAAAGAGGGGACAGCCTTTGATTGCTGGGATTTTAACCTTTATCATTATTTTTGGAGTGATTGTCGTTGTGCACGAGTTTGGTCACTTCTATTTTGCAAAAAAATCAGGAATCCTCGTTCGCGAGTTTTCTATTGGTATGGGACCGAAGATTTTTTCTCATATTGGAAAAGACGGGACGGCCTATACGATTCGGATTTTGCCTTTGGGTGGCTATGTCCGCATGGCCGGCTGGGGTGAAGATACAACAGAAATCAAAACGGGTACACCTGCAAGTTTAACTTTAGGAGAAAATGGCAAGGTTGTAAGGATCAATCTATCTGGCAAACGTATTGATCAGACAGCCATTCCTATGAATATAACCAATTATGATTTAGAAGATAAACTTGAAATGACAGGTTTGGTTTTTGATGAAACGAAAACGTATGCTGTTGATCATGATGCAACGATTATTGAAGAAGACGGAACAGAATTACGGATAGCACCACTTGATGTTCAGTATCAAAATGCATCTATTGGAGGACGGCTCATCACTAATTTTGCTGGTCCGATGAATAACTTTATTTTAACGCTTCTTGCTTTTTGGCTAGTTATTTTCATGCAAGGGGGTGTCCCAAATCTCAATAGCAATCAAATTCGAGTAATTCCTAATGGGGCTTTAGCTCAGGCTGGTGTTAAGAATAATGATCAGATTTTAAAGATTGGGAATCATGAGATCAACCAGTGGCAAGATATAACAGGAGCTATTAGTCAAGAGACCAAGGATAAGGTTGACCCCAAGCTGGCTGTTACGGTCAAAAGTAGCCAAAAAACACGCCAACTCACAGTCGTGCCCCAGAAACAAGATGGTGCCTATCGTGTCGGAGTTACGTATAGTCTCAAGACGAGCCTGACAGATAAGTTGGTAGGCGGCTTAACCATGACTTGGAACAGTGCCACCCAGATCTTAACAGCCTTAAAAAATCTTATTTTGCACCCTAATATTAATCAACTGGGGGGACCAGTTGCTATTTATAAGGCAAGTAGTGATGCTGCCAAAGATGGTTTAATTCCTTCTATCAGTTTACTTGCGCTTATTTCCATTAACCTTGGAATTTTTAATCTCATTCCAATTCCAGCCTTAGATGGTGGGAAGATTGTCCTTAACATCCTTGAAGCGATTCGTAGAAAACCGCTCAAACGTGAGACAGAGACCTATGTGACTTTAGCAGGTGTCGCAATTATGGTTCTTCTCATGGTCGCTGTAACTTGGAATGATATTCTACGAACATTTTTTAATTAGAAAGTATTATCTATATGAAACAAAGTAAAATGCTTATCCCTACCTTGCGCGAAATGCCAAGTGATGCACAAGTGATTAGCCATGCTCTTATGTTGCGGGCAGGTTACGTCCGCCAGATTTCAGCAGGGATTTATACTTACTTGCCTCTTGCAAATCGTGTTATCGAAAAAGCGAAAACTATTATGCGAGAAGAGTTTGATAAAATTGGAGCTGTCGAAATGTTAGCTCCTGCGCTCCTTAGTGCAGATTTGTGGCGTGAGTCTGGGCGCTACGAGACTTATGGTGAAGACCTTTACAAGCTTAAAAATCGTGAAAAATCTGATTTTATCTTGGGGCCAACTCATGAAGAAACTTTCACAGCGATTGTCCGCGATTCGGTTAAGTCTTACAAACAGTTACCAATGAATCTTTACCAGATCCAAGCTAAATATCGTGATGAAAAGCGTCCGCGTAATGGCCTCCTTCGTGGTCGTGAATTTATCATGAAAGACGGCTATAGTTTTCATGCTAACTATGACAGTTTAGACGTCACTTATGAAGAATACCGCAAGGCTTATGAAGCAATTTTCACACGTGCAGGACTTGAATTTAAGGGCATTATTGGTGACGGTGGTGCCATGGGTGGTAAGGATAGCCAAGAGTTTATGGCGATTACTCCTGATAGGACAGACCTTAGTCGTTGGCTTGTTTTAGATAAATCCGTCTGCTCTCTTGATGAAATTCCAGAAGAAGTTCTGGCAGAGATCAAGGCAGAGTTGTCTAGATGGATGGTTTCAGGTGAAGATACCATTGCCTACTCCAGTGAGTCTGGTTATGCAGCTAATCTGGAGATGGCTACTAGCGAATACAAACCGCGCAATGTGGTCGTGACAGAAGAAGAACTAAACCGTGTTGAAACACCTGATTGTCGGACGATTGATGAAGTCGCTGCTTTCTTAAATGTAGATGAAAGCCAGACGATTAAAACCTTAGTTTACATAGCAGACGAAGAGCCAGTGGTTGCCTTGCTGGTTGGCAATGACCAACTCAATGAAGTAAAGCTGAAAAACTATCTAGGAGCAGATTTCCTAGATGTAGCAGGTGAAGATACTGTCAGAGAACTTTTTGGTGCCGGTTTTGGTTCACTTGGACCTGTCAATTTGCCAGAAGGTGTGAAGATTATTGCAGATCGTAAGGTTCAGGATGCTCATAATGTTGTTGCGGGTGCCAATGAAGACGGATATCACTTGATTGGTGTAAATCCAGGGCGTGATTTTGAAGCTGACTATGTGGATATTCGTGAAGTGCATGAGGGTGAGGTTTCTCCAGATGGACAAGGTGTGCTCAAGTTTGCACGTGGCATTGAAATTGGTCACATCTTTAAACTGGGAACTCGCTATTCAAATAGTATGAATGCGAATGTTCTTGATGAAAATGGCCGCGCTGTGCCGATTGTTATGGGTTGCTACGGCATTGGTGTTAGTCGCCTTCTTTCAGCGGTTATTGAGCAACATGCACGCCTCTTTGTTAACAAAACGCCTAAGGGTGAATATCGCTATGCTTGGGGTGTTAATTTCCCTAAAGAGCTGGCACCATTTGATGTCCACCTGATTCCTGTGAATGTCAAAGACGAAGAAAGTCTAGCTCTGACAGCTAAATTGGAAGCGGCTTTAGAAAAAGCGGGTTATCAAGTTTTGACAGACGATCGAAATGAGCGCGCGGGTGTTAAATTCAGTGATAGCGATTTGATTGGTCTGCCGATTCGTGTGACAGTTGGGAAGAAAGCAGCTGATGGAGTCGTCGAAGTTAAAATTAAAGCAACTGGTGATACAATCGAAGTTCACGCAGATAATCTGCTTGAAACCCTACAAATTTTGACGAAGACAGAATAAAATGAAAAGAGCCCTAAGGCTCTTTTTTAGTGGTCTATTATGCATAGACAAGGACAGGAGTGTTCGTTTAGCTTTTCCCAAAGAAAATTCGCAAGCTAGAATTTTTTGGACAAAAAATGGCTTTAAAAAACAGGAGAAGAAAAAGATATGGGAGCCTACATAGCGATTTTGATACAAAGGATTTGTTGATCTTAGACGAGTAAAATTAAAATCTTTCATCAAAACTTCAATTCAAATTTTTGTTAAAAACGCTTGACTTGGAGTGCACTCCAAGGGATATAATAGTCTTAAAATAATGAAAGTAGGAAATCGGATGAAAGCAGCAATTTTTGTAGAGCCAGGTAAAATGGAAATGCGCGAGGTTGAGAAAGTTCGTCTTGAGAAACCGACGGATGCTCTGATTCGTATCGTTCGGGCTTGCGTTTGTGGCTCAGATTTGTGGTGGTTCCGCGGTATCTCTCAGCGGGAGGGCAATACGCCTGCTGGTCATGAGGCGATTGGAGTGGTAGAAGAAGTCGGCTCAGAAGTGACAGACATCCAAGTTGGCGATTTTGTCATCGTTCCTTTTACCCACGGTTGCGGTCATTGTGCGGCCTGTCGCGCGGGCTTTGACGGGAATTGTCTCAATCGTGAAGCAGGGCTTGTGGGCTACCAAGGCGAGTATCTGCGCTTTAGCAATGCTAACTGGGCGCTGGTAAAAATTCCGGGGCAACCTAGTGATTATTCGGATGCTATGCTCAATTCGCTCTTGACCCTGTCTGATGTCATGGCGACGGGCTACCATGCGGCTAAGACAGCTGAGGTCAAGAGCGGTGATACGGTGGTCGTTATGGGCGACGGAGCTGTGGGTCTGTGCGGCGTCATCGCAGCTAAAATGCTGGGCGCCGGGCGCATTATTGCTATGAGCCGGCATAAAGACCGTCAGGCTTTGGCGCGTGAATTTGGTGCGACAGATATTATCGCTGAGCGAGGCGATGAAGCGGTGGAAAAAGTTTTGGCCTTGACCAATCAAGCTGGTGCAGACGCCATTTTGGAATGTGTAGGTACCGAGCAATCCGTTGAAACAGCCGTCAAAATTGCTCGTCCAGGAGCTCTTATCGGTCGGGTCGGTGTGCCGCAGAAGGCGGAAATGAACACCAACGAACTGTTCTGGAAGAATATCGGTTTGCGCGGTGGGATTGCTTCGGTGACGACTTATGATAAGGAAGTTTTGCTGCAAGCTGTACTTAAGGGCGAAATTGAACCGGGCAAGGTCTTCACGCAGCGCTTTGACTTGGAGCACATCCAAGCGGCTTACGACGCTATGGATCAGCGCACAGCCATTAAATCCTTGGTTCTGGTCAGCGAAAATTAGGTGAGCCCATGAATATTAAAAAAGTAAGTGAAGAGACGGGAATATCGGCTGACACCATTCGCTATTATGAGCGGATTGGGCTCATTCCGCCTGTGACACGCAACCAGTCGGGTATTCGCGACTTTAGTGAACGAGAAATTGCAATTTTGAAATTTGTTCGGTATTTTCGCAGGGTAGGGCTGTCGGTCGACAGCCTGATTGCCTATATCGGGCTTATGGATAAAGGCGATGAGACCATTCCAGCTCGAATCGCGATTTTTCAGGAAGAAAGAGCCAAGCTGCAAGAACGGATTGACCAGTTGCAGGAGGCTTTGACTCGGCTCGACTACAAAATCGAAAACTATGAAAATAAGGTGCTGCCGCGCGAGCGGGAGCTATTTGAGGACAAGGAGGAAAGTAAATGAAAGCAGTCACTCTATCCAATCAAGTTACCATGCCTCTCTTAGGTTTTGGCGTTTACCAAGTACCAGATTTGGCAGAATGCGAGCGGGTTGTGTCCGACGCTATTGCGGTCGGCTACCGCTTGATTGACACCGCGCAAGCCTATCTCAATGAAGAAGCCGTCGGCAATGCCATTAGAAAATCAGGAATTGACCGTCAGGAATTTTTCATCACCAGCAAAATCTGGGTCAGCAATTTCGGCTATGAAAAAGCCAAAGCCTCAATCGAAAAAAGTTTGGCGCGCCTACAAACGGACTATCTGGACTTGATGCTCGTTCACCAGCCTTTCGGTGACTATTACGGAGCCTATCGGGCGCTGGAGGAATATTACAAGGCAGGAAAAATCAAGGCGATTGGCGTCAGCAATTTTTCACCAGACCGCCTCGCCGACATCTCTCTGTTCGCTGAAATCACCCCTATGGTCAATCAGGTGGAAACCCATGTCTTTCATCAGCAGCTGAAAGCGCGCGAAACCATGAAAAAATACGATGTTCAGATTGAGTCTTGGGGGCCTTTTGCAGAAGGGCGCAGCGATTTCTTTAGCAATGAAACCCTGACCAAAATCGGTCAAAAATACGGCAAATCAGCTGCCCAAGTTGGCCTGCGCTATCTCATCCAGCAGGATATTATCGTCATTCCAAAGACGGTGCACAAGGAGCGCATGGAGCAGAATTTTGCAGTCTTTGACTTTCAGTTGTCCGATGAGGATATGGCGGAGATTTTGCTCTTAGACCAAGAACAGAGCCAGTTCTTCTCGCATTTTGACCCTGAGACGGTGGAGCGCATTGCAAACTATTCCGCTCAGTACAGCGCTTTAGAAGTAGAGCAAGGTTAAAAGGTTGCCTTTGGGCAACCTTTTTTATAATTCCGGAAAGAGTTTGGCGAGGATTTTCGGCGTGATTTCTTGCCCCGGCCCTTCCGCACAATAGGTGTGCATATACATAGAGGGATTGAAGTTGAGCTCAATGCAGGTACAGTTGGGATTTTCCTTGGTGGAAATAGCAGAGCTGTCAGGGATAATCAAATCAACGCCGCAAGCCCAAGTGCCCATAGCGAGGGCCATCTCCGCTGCCAAGTCCTTGTAGGATGGGTGCATGGTCTCGGTCACATCAATCGAATCGCCCCCTGTAGAGATATTGGAGTTTCGCCGCAGCTCGACCTTGGTGCCTTGAGGCAAGATGTCGTCTGGCTGGTAGCCTTGCTGGGCAAGCATGAGCAGCTCAATCTCACCCAGCTGGATTTTTTCCAGAGGCGAGCGGTGGTCGCGTCCGCGCAAAGGATTATCATTTTTTTGCGCGACTAATTGACGAATGGTGTGAATGCCGTCACCGACCACATTTGCAGCGACGCGCAGCAAGACCGCTTCACACTTGCCGTCCAAAACAAAGAAGCGATACTCGGTTCCTGCGATAAATTCTTCTACTAGGACGGAGGAGTCCTCAGAAAAAGCGAGCTCTAGCGCTTTTTGGTAGGCAGCGTAGCTGGTCGGTTCTTGGAAAATGGAAATGCCCAGACCAAAATTGGTTGATTTTGGCTTGACCACGATTTGCTTGCCTTTGATGTGGGAAAAGTAGTCTAGCCCTGCTTGGAGGCTGGTAAATTCCGCCCCGTCTGGAACTGAAAAACCAGCTGCAGCAAGGATTTTCTTGGTCACGGTTTTATTTGCCATGGCCAGTGGCATAACATAGTTATCCTTGGAAGTCATATTGCCGTTTTTAACATATTCGACATGGTCGCCATGCCAGAGCTTGAGGAACTGGTCGTTTTCATCTAAAATCTCAACCTGCAGCCCTTTTTGAAGGGCATCAAAGAGCAGCATCTGAGTGGAGAGTTCCATATTTTCATAGCCCTTGAGCGCGTAGGGAGCCGTCCAGGCGTAGTCGCGGTATTCTTGCGCCTTGGCTAAGCCAAAAGCCTGCAAGGATTGCTGCTCAATGTAAGGCAGGAGCTGTCCTGCGATAGTCAGCTGCGGGTCAAGCAGAGCTGCCTGCACTTTTTCTACTAATCCTTGATAGTAAGCTCCTAGCTGGAAATACTGGATTAGGTTTTGCAGCGCCGCTAGGATAGGCTGAGCATCTGCCTCTTTAGGCAAATTGGTCAAGGGATGAGCCAGCGCCACTTGGTTGTTCAAGTCGTGGGCAGCAGCCAGTTCTTGGTCAATATTCTCCTCCTTATCATCCAGCCAGAGCAGAGCCAGCAGCAGGAGCTGCACGGTGTCCATGGTTTCCTGACTGATACCTAAGGGCTCAAAGGGATTGAGGTCGAAAGAGCGAAATTCCAGATAGGTCACCCCTTTTTCTAAGTAAGCACGATTCTGATTTTGCCCACGAAAACGCACAGCCGCGTAGCATTCTTTCTCTGCAATCAAGTCGCCCTGCTCGACATAGCGCTCAATATCAGAGACATATTTTTCCAAGGAAGTGTAAGAAAAATGAATATGATCCTCATTGACATAGCCAAAGTCGCTGTTGCGAAAAGAGCGGACAGGCTGGCTTACTTCTTCTGGCAGAAAACCTGCTTCTGCAATCGGCGCAGCCCCGTAGAGATAGGTCAAAAGCCAGCGATAACGCAGGAAATTGCGCGCCAGTTTGAGATAGAGGGCGTTTTTGAAATCAAGTAAAGAGCTGTAGTCGCTCGCCTTAAAGAGGGCAGCGGTCAAATCCGCGCCCAGCTCCATATTGTAATGAATACCAGAAATGGCTTGTAGCTTTTTACCGTATTTTTCAGCCAGCTGCTCCCGATAGTGAAACTCAAAATCATCTTCCAAGGCGGCGATTTGAATGTCCTTTTCATCTAGCTGAGGCGGCATGGAAAGAGGCCAGATCAGCTCCTCAGGCTCCAACGAGCGCTCTGCCACATCAGTGATAGCTCCTAGCAAGCGCCGCGCTTCCTTGGTAGAATGAGCAATGGGCGTGATGAGCTCAAGCTGTTGCTCGCTAAAATCCGTCTGGATATAAGGATGAAAATTACGCGAACCAAATTTTTGAGGGTGGCTTGTTTGCGCCAAGTCGCCGTTTTCTGTCACGCGCAGCCCCTCGCGCTCTATGCCAAAAGTCGCTTGGAGGACAGGCGCTTCTCGGTCTAATTTTTGCAGAAGTTGATTGATTTTCATAGTATGTATCCATTTTTTTAATTTATTAATGTTAGTCTATTATAAAAAAGCTAGGAAAACAAATTTTCGCTACGTTTGTTCGTGATTTTTTAAAAAGGGTGAATGCGGATTAGACGAGTAAGAGGTAAATAGAAAAACAGAGAAAATTACTTCTCTGCTTCTTTTTCAGTGTTTGTCTCGTCGGTCGCTTCTTTTTGTGCCTCTTTTCCTTCATCAAGAAGAGCTTGGATGATTTTTTGATCCCGCAATTTTACAGAATCGTTGATGGTTTCGGCTGACTTGACAATGGTTTGTTCTAGTTGGGCGCGTTTTTTACGACCAGTTTCGATAGCCGCTACGATACTTTGATTTTGAGCGACTAGACTTTCTGCCAATTTTGTAACAGACTCAATAGCCACTGTAGGACTTTGGGCAGTTTTCTCCAGCTGAGGAATCGCCTCTTTGCTTGTTTCAGCTAGCAGTTGCAAAGCAGCGTTATTAGCATTAGCAATAGCATCTGCCGTCATGCCTGATTTTACGGACTGCTGGAGCATGCCAAGCTGAGCGATAGAGAGTTTCATAGTTGGAATGGTATTACGACGAAGCATGCCCAGTTTTTGGCGCATATCAGAAGAGACCTTAACTAAATTGCGCATCTGTGGAGTTGTAGCCCAAGCGACATAGAGTCGACTGATGTACTCAGTGTGTTGTTGCTCAAGAGTATTGACAACCTCGGTCATGCGAGCAAGTTCTTGAGATTTTACTTGATAATCAACAGATGAAGTATCAAGACTAGCGATTTCATTTTGTAAAGCTTGAGCTCGTTGGCTAGACTCTTTTTGAGTTGCCTCAATAAAGGCAATGACCCCGACCAAGTTTTCGATTGATTTAGTGTTGTCTTCAATCAACATCTCGGCAGAAACAATATTACGTGCCAGAACATCTTCTTGTTTGACAATAGTAGCAGCCATGCTATCCATTTTTTGTTCCACATTTTGTGAGTCAAAATAAAACTCTTGCAGCGTATTTTTTCCTTGTTTAAAGAGTTTTTGGAAGAAGTTCGGTTTCTTCTCTAACTCGGCTGGGCTGGCATCTTTATATTTGGCTACAAAACCATTTAGCTCACGGTTGGTTGCCAGTAAAAGCTCATCGACTTGTGGAATTTCTAATTTTTTCTGCTCGGAGAGAATGCGGTTTACAGTAGCATTTACTTCCTCAACAGCCCCTTGCCCAAAATCCAGCAAGGCATTTTGATCTTCGACAAAATTGGTGACTAGTGCGGGCACTTTTGCTTCAATGGCACTTTGTTGTTCAGGACTCAGTTTTTCTAGAAATGTCAACTGTCCATTAGCGCTAGTTGGATTTGCTTCGATAATCTCCGTTGTTTTATCAGTTTTTTGTAAGGCGTTATTAGCAATGCCGTCAATATCAAAATTAAATGTGTCTGCCATTAGATCTGTTCTCCCTTGCTATTGCTTTTTTTCATAGATTCATTAGTGATGATTCGTAGGCTAATATCAAAATCTCGCATATCAGCTTCATTTAGCTCCTTGAGTGTATCATCTAGGTCAATATCAAACTGCTCCATGGCAGCCTTAGCCTTTTCAAGGCGTTCCTCAGCATTATGAAAATCCTTTGGTGAAGCCTTGATTTTCAAGTAACCTTGCAAAACATCTTCAAAACGCTCCATCTGTGACTGGTGAACCGCCGTCAATTCTTCCTTGTTGCCACTATCAGACTGAGCGATTTTTTCCAAAATCGCCTCATGGTCCGTTTGAATATTTTGGACGGTTTGGACAATTTCAGGCGCCAACTCTTCCAATATTTTTGGGCTAGAGTGTGACGGATAGCCTGTTTTTATAACTTGCGCTCGGCTCTCAACTTGCCTAAGTTGTTCCTTAATATCATCCTGTGAAATACGGATTCGATCCATGATCCGACGGTAGATATTGTTATCCAAGTAGTTTGCTAGTGCCTGAGTTTCTGCATCGATTTGTCTCAATCTAGGTAAAACTTCTAGAGATAATTGTTGATACTGGGCGTCCTGTTCAGGATTTTTATAACCATCTAATTGCTTAAGTTGGCCGTCTGTTTCGCGAATCAGTTGCTTTAACTGACTGATTCGTTGCTGAATTTGTGAAGCGGAAAGCCTTTTTTGCGATTTACGATAAGTATAAATACCGTACCCACCTGCAATTAAAAAAGCTAAAGGCACGATATAATGCAGATTTGTTATAAGGAAAACAACTAATATAATATAGGCAAAAATTTTCCAATTAAATGATTGTTTATTTCTCATAAAGGAGGTAAACTCTTTTCAGTAAAAATCTCTTGTCTCTATTTTATCATAAAGATTGAATAAAGTGGAAACAGAAATAAAAATCATTAAATTTAGAGGGGAATGCAACAAATAGACGAACTTTGTTTTAAATATATGCTTTAAAATGCGTAAAAAATGAACTTTATTTTTTTAACTTTTGTAATTGTTGATAAAATCCGTTCTTTACTTGAAGTTTTTCCTGAATTTTCTTATAATGAAGTGTAAGATATGCTTGCGGGTGAGATTCCTGCCCTGCATTTCAGAAAGGAAGAGCGAAAAGCTCAATTGAAATCATGACATCAGTTGTAGTTGTAGGAACCCAGTGGGGAGATGAAGGCAAGGGGAAGATTACAGACTTCCTGTCTGCCAATGCCGAAGTCATTGCGCGCTACCAAGGCGGTGACAATGCGGGGCATACGATTGTAATCGACGGAAAAAAATATAAATTGCACCTCATTCCTTCAGGAATTTTCTTTCCTGAAAAGATTTCGGTCATCGGAAATGGCATGGTGGTCAATCCCAAATCCTTGGTTCAGGAATTAGACTATTTGCATGGTGAGGGCGTCAGTACGAAAAATCTGCGGATTTCTGACCGGGCGCACGTCATTTTGCCTTACCACGTCAAGCTCGACCAGCTGCAAGAAGACGCCAAAGGCGTCAATAAAATCGGTACGACCATTAAGGGGATTGGACCGACTTATATGGACAAGGCTGCGCGGGTTGGCATTCGGATTGCGGATTTGCTGGACAAGGATATTTTCAGAGAGCGTTTGGAGCGCAATTTAGCCGAGAAAAATCGTCTCTTTGAGAAATTGTACGACAGTGAAGCCATTAGCTTTGACGAGATTTTTGAAGAATACTACGAGTACGGTCAGACAATCAAGCAGTATGTGACCGATACATCGGTGATTTTGAATGATGCGCTGGACCACGGTAAACGCGTGCTTTTTGAGGGCGCGCAAGGGGTCATGCTGGACATTGACCAAGGAACCTATCCTTTTGTCACGTCGTCCAATCCAGTCGCTGGTGGTGTGACTATTGGCTCTGGCGTGGGGCCAAGCAAGATTGACAAGGTAGTCGGGGTTTGCAAGGCTTACACCAGCCGTGTGGGAGACGGTCCGTTTCCGACGGAGTTGTTTGATGAAGTCGGCGACCGCATTCGCGATGTTGGTCATGAGTATGGAACGACGACAGGACGTCCGCGTCGCGTAGGTTGGTTTGACTCGGTTGTCATGCGCCATAGTCGCCGCGTGTCAGGGATTACTAATCTCTCGCTCAATTCGATTGATGTTCTGACCGGGCTTGATACCGTCAAGATTTGTGTTGCTTACGATTTGGACGGGGAGCGGATTGACCATTATCCTGCCAGCCTAGAGCAGCTCAAGCGTTGCCAGCCGATTTATGAAGAATTACCGGGCTGGTCAGAGGACATCACAGGCGTTCGCAGTCTCGAAGACCTGCCAGAAAATGCCCGCAATTATGTACGCCGCGTTTCAGAGCTAGTCGGCGTCCGCATTTCCACCTTCTCAGTCGGACCCGACCGCGAACAAACCAATATCCTGGAAAGCGTGTGGGGTTAAAACAGTCCTGTGGACTGTTTTAATCTGCGGATAAGAAGTCACATTAGTGACTTTACAAAAGAGCCTGAAGGCTCTTTTTAAGTTGTAGATAAGAAGTCGCGTTAGTGACTTTACATTTTTAGCGAGGTACAGTGTACCTTATCAATCGGCGGATGAGAAGTCTCGGTAGCGACTTGTCCGCTTCTAAGCAAAAAATTCCCAAGTCATTGATACTTCAATGGCTTTTTTGTTAGAAATTTTTTATAATAATTATAGTAAATAAAAAAGAGGAATAAAATGAAAGAATTCGGTAATATGTCACGAAGCGAACAAGAGCAGATTATGATTGTAGAGATTATTCAACATTTAAAAGAGTTGGGTGGCTATGCAACTAGAAAAGAGCTGATAGACTCGATAAAATTAGCTGATAATAGGATTTCTGAGACATTTTTTGATGAAGTTAAAATCTCAGGAAGAAGTGGAAATGAATATCATCCTAGCCACTATGTATTTAACTTCGCAATAAAAAATCTAATTCTTTTAGGTTATGTCAATAAACCTAGTCTTGCAAATTTTGAATTGACAGATTTAGGACGAAAAGTACAAATCTCTCCAGATTTTGGTAAGCAAGTACAATTTGAGGCGAGACCACTATGGAAAAACGTAAAAAATACAAACAATAAACCGAATGGAGCAGTGCAAGAAGTTATTTCTGAAATGAAAGATGACAAAGAAGCGGACTGGCGTATCCAATTATCAGACGCTTTAAAGGCTATGTCTCCTGAGAAATTTGAAGAGTTTTCTCGAGCACTGGTTAAGGAAATGGGAGTGAAAATTGATAATAAAATCGGAGTAAGCTATACTAATGATGGTGGCTTGGATGGTTTTGGGTATATCACTAGTAAAGATGACTTTCGAACAAATAGAGTTGCTATTCAGGCTAAAAAATGGGAGAGAAATATTCAAGCAGAAATTGATAAGTTTAGAGGAGCTATGGATAAACATAATGCGGAGTATGGAATTTTTATAACTACTTCTGATTTTAGCAAGGGGGCTGTGGAAGCATCTCGCCTTGGAACACGTGTTATTACTCTTATCAATGGAGACGATATTTGTGATTTAGTGGCTCGTTATAAGTTACATGTTAGAGAAGTTGTGACTTACGAGCTGGGTGATTTTTATCAATCAGAAAGTAAATAATTATGAACTACACACAAGAAGAAAAAGAAGCCTTCATGCGCGAGGCTTTGCGTGAGGCGGAGCGGGCGCTGAAAAATGACGAAATTCCCATTGGCTGTGTCATTGTCAAGGACGGCAAGATTATCGGGCGCGGGCACAATGCGCGTGAGGAGCTGGAACGAGCGGTTATGCACGCGGAGATTATGGCCATTGAGGCGGCAAATGCTCATGAAAATAGCTGGCGCTTGCTGGATACGACCCTCTTTGTGACCATTGAGCCTTGTGTCATGTGCAGCGGTGCGATTGGCCTAGCTCGCATTCCGCAGGTCGTCTATGGCGCTAAAAATCAAAAATTTGGTGCGGCAGGCAGCCTCTATGATATTTTGACCGATGAGCGACTCAATCACCGCGTGGCAGTCGAAACTGGGATTTTAGAGGAAGAATGCGCCAAAATCATGCAAGATTTTTTCCGAAATCGGAGGAAGAAAAAATGAAACCAAAAAAGAACCACATCATAATTGCAAGTTGCTTCTTGCTTTTAAGTTTACTATTTGCCCTATTTTTAGTCAAAAATATCCCCTTTCAAACTTGGGCTTTTGAGCGTCATCAGAATTTGTTGAGCTGGTATATCCGTCCCATTCTGATTGTTCCAATCATGTATTTTTCTTACAAGAGGCAGCTCGTCGGCATAACAGCCAGTATTTTTGCGCTCTTGACCAGCATGATTTGGTTTCCAGTGCCGAGTCAAACTCCTGCCTTGGTGAGGGAGTTTTTGACCTATGAGCGCCAGTTTCTGCAAGCGACTTGGGGCCTGAAAGAATATCTTTTCGCCTTTCTCGTTGTTAGCTTTTTTGTCCTGATCGTGCGAGCAACCTGGCTGCATAGCTGGAGGTTGGTCGGCTTGATTTTGATTGCGACGGCCTTTTTGAAAATGATTTGGTCTTACTTGGATAGCGGAAATGCGGGCTTGACCATTGCTTTGCCTGCAATGCTGGGTTTGATTATCTGTCTGCTCGTCGTGGCTTTTTTGAAAAGGGGAAAATAAAACTTGGCTTCATTCCCTTTTTATGTTATAATAACAGTGGAGCAACAGTTCTGCGTGAAGTGGGTCAGGGGAGGAATCCAGCAGCCCTAAGCGAGTGTGGATTGTGTGCTCTTTTTATTTTGCAAAAAATTCTCTGTGTAAGCGCTTAATAGAAAAAAATCACTTGCTAAAATGCGCCTAAAGCGTTATCATAAGAAAGAAGAAAAAACGGAGGATAGAAAATGACTCATATTAAATTTGATTATTCAAAAGTTTTGGGAAAATTTGTAGCACCACATGAAGTGGACTATATGCAAGCACAAGTGACTGTGGCGGACGAATTGCTGCGCCAAGGAACGGGTGCGGGAAGTGACTTCCGCGGCTGGCTTGACTTGCCAGAAGACTATGACAAGGAAGAATTTGCTCGCATTTTAAAGGCTGCTGAGCAAATCAAAAAAGACAGCGATGTCTTGGTGGTTATTGGTATCGGCGGTTCTTACCTCGGTGCCAAGGCAGCCATTGATTTCTTGAACAATCACTTTGCCAACCTGCAAAGCAAGGAAGAGCGCAAAGCGCCACAAATTTTGTACGCTGGAAATTCTATTTCATCTACTTATTTGGCAGACTTGGTTGACTATGTGGCTGACAAGGATTTCTCGGTCAACGTCATTTCCAAATCAGGAACGACGACTGAGCCAGCGATTGCTTTCCGCGTTTTCAAAGAATTGCTGCTGAAGAAGTACGGGCAAGAAGAAGCTAACAAACGGATTTATGCGACGACAGACCGCGTCAAGGGTGCTGTCAAGGTCGAAGCGGACGCTAACGGCTGGGAAACTTTTGTTGTGCCCGATGATGTCGGTGGACGTTTCTCTGTGCTGACGGCTGTGGGCTTGCTGCCGATTGCAGCTTCTGGTGCGGACATCAAGGCGCTTATGGAAGGTGCCAATGCAGCGCGCAAGACTTACACTTCAGATAAAATTTCTGAAAATGAAGCCTACCAATATGCAGCCCTGCGCAATATCCTTTACCGCAAAGGCTATGCGACCGAGATTTTGGTCAACTATGAGCCGTCTCTCCAATATTTCTCAGAATGGTGGAAGCAGCTGGCTGGTGAGTCAGAAGGAAAAGACCAAAAAGGCATCTACCCAACTTCTGCTAACTTTTCTACCGACTTGCACTCGCTGGGACAATTCATCCAAGAAGGTGCCCGCATCATGTTTGAAACGGTTGTCCGTGTAGACAAGCCACGCAAAAATGTGATCATTCCTGAATTTGAGGAAGATTTGGACGGTCTTGGCTATATCCAGGGCAAGGATGTGGACTTTGTCAATAAGAAAGCAACGGACGGTGTGCTTCTCGCTCATACCGACGGTGATGTGCCAAATATGTTTGTGACGCTGCCTGAGCAGGACGCTTTCACGCTTGGCTACGCCATTTACTTCTTTGAGCTGGCAATCGCCATTTCAGGCTATCTCAATGCAATCAATCCATTTGACCAACCAGGTGTCGAAGCCTACAAGAAAAATATGTTTGCCCTCCTAGGCAAACCTGGCTTTGAAGACCTGAGCAAAGAACTCAACGCACGGTTGTAAAAAAGAGCCCCACAAGGGCTTTTTTGTATTTGATGAAACTAACTTTTTATATCATGAAAAACTAAATCTACTATTATACTATTTCAGTTTAACTAAAAAAGAAATCTGGAATATTCTGACAATTTACTGTTTTTATGCTATAATAAGATAAATTTTTTACAAGTAAGGAGAAATCTATGTCAGCAACCAAAATGAACGCGCAGGAAATTATTCAATTTATCGCAAATGCCAAGAAGCAGACGGCGGTCAAGGTCACCTTTGAGGGCAAGTTAGCAGCCGACGTGCCTAGCTCGGTTCTCCAATTGGGGAATGTGCTCTTTGGTGATTGGGCTGAAATTGAGCCTTTGCTTGCAGGTCTGACGGAAAACAAGGACTATGTCGTGGAGCAAGATGCTCGTAATTCGGCAGTGCCTTTGCTGGACAAGCGAGCAATCAATGCGCGGATTGAGCCGGGGGCGATTATTCGTGACCAGGTCGAAATTGGCGACAATGCGGTCATCATGATGGGGGCTGTCATCAATATCGGTGCGGAAATCGGTGCGGGCACCATGATTGATATGGGTGCCATTTTGGGCGGCCGTGCCATTGTTGGGGAAAATAGTCATGTCGGCGCTGGTGCGGTGCTGGCAGGTGTGATTGAGCCAGCTAGTGCGGATCCTGTTCGCGTTGGTGACCATGTCCTTATCGGTGCCAATGCGGTCGTTATCGAGGGCGTTCAAATCGGAAATGGCTCTGTGGTGGCAGCGGGCGCCATTGTCACTCAAGATGTGCCAGAAAATGTGGTCGTTGCAGGCGTTCCAGCTCGCATTATCAAAAAAATTGACGAAAAAACACAGCAAAAAACAGCGCTGGAAGATGCGCTTCGTACGCTATAATAGGATAGGACTATGATTGATTATCTGAAAATTCGTCGTGATTTACACCAAATTCCCGAGATTGGACTGGAAGAATACAAGACCCATGCTTACTTGATGAAAGTGATTGATGAGCTGACGGCGGGGCTGGACTATGTGGAAATTCGGACTTGGAAGACAGGTATTTTGGTCTTTTTCAAGGGCTTTTCTCCCAACAAAACCATTGGTTGGCGAACGGATATTGACGGTTTGCCTATCGTGGAGGAGACCGGTCTGGAATTTTCTAGCCAGCATGAAGGCAGAATGCATGCCTGTGGTCACGATATGCACATGACCGTGGCACTGGGGCTTTTGGAGCAATTCACCCAAGAGCGTCCGAAGAACAATCTGCTCTTTTTGTTCCAGCCGGCAGAGGAAAATGAAGCGGGCGGTATGCTCATGTATGAAGACGGTGCCTTTGGCGACTGGCTGCCTGACGAATTTTACGGCTTGCATGTGCGACCAGATTTAAAAGTGGGCGATATTGCGACCAATACAGGCACCCTGTTTGCCGGGACTTGCGAGGTCAAATTGACCTTTAAGGGCAAGGGAGGTCATGCGGCTTTTCCGCATCAGGCCAACGATGCTTTGGTGGCGGCTAGCTACTTTATCACGCAGGTGCAGACTATTGTCAGTCGAAATGTTGACCCTATTGAGGGGGCGGTGGTGACCTTTGGCGCTATGCAGGCGGGGACGACCAACAATGTCATTGCAGAGACCGCTTTTCTGCACGGAACTATTCGCACTTTAACCATGGAAATGAATCTGTTGACGCAAAAGCGTTTAACCGCGATTGCTGAAGGTGTCGCCCAGTCCTTTGACTTGGAGCTGGATTTGGAGCTGAAGCAAGGTGGTTATCTGCCAGTGGAAAATCAGCCCGATTTGGCACGGGACTTAATGGACTTTTTCGCAGCAGAAGAAGGGGTCAATCTGATTGACATTCTGCCTGCTATGACTGGTGAAGACTTCGGCTATCTGCTCAGCAAGGTGGACGGTGTCATGTTCTGGCTGGGCATTGATAGTCCTGCACCCCTGCACAGTCCACAGATGACGCCCGATGAGGCAGCTCTGCCATTTGCAATTGAAAAAATCGGGAAATTCCTTGATTTCAAAGTTAATGCAATGATTTAAAAGTAAAATTTGAGAAAGGCTGGCGCGTGAAGAAAGATTTGAGGCAGGCTGTTTTGGCGCGGATGAAAGCCATGACAGAGCCAGAAAAAAAGCGAGCGGACGCTTGGTTGACAGATGCTTTTCTAGCGTCGAGCTCTTATAAAAATGCAAAAGTCCTTGCGACCTATTTATCCATGCCGCATGAGTTTGATACCCAACGTTTGATTGAGCGGGCGTTTTCTGACGGCAAGCGCCTTTTGGTACCCAAGACTTATGGGCAAGGGCGGATGATTTTTGTTGATTATGACCCCCAAGATTTGCAGTTGAGCCGATTTGGACTGCTAGAGCCAATGAGTGAAGCGGCTGTGGACAAATCTATCCTTGATTTGATTCATGTGCCGGGTGTCGCTTTTAATGCGGCGCACTATCGGATTGGCTACGGTGGGGGCTACTATGACCGCTATTTGGCGGATTTTCAGGGCGCGACTATTAGCACCATTTACAGCCAGCAAGAGGCTGATTTTTTACCGACGAAATATGATGTAGCTGTGAAGGAGGTTTTTGTTTTTGAAGAATAATTTTATCAGGCACTATCCTGTAACGACAGGATTACTTTTTGTAACGACAGTCGTTTTTCTTCTCATGTTTTTAACATATGGTTTTGATTATAGCAGCAGCGAAGCAGTTTTCACATTTGGCGGGGTTTATGGGGAGGTAATTAAAATGTCTCCTCTGAACCAAGGTTGGCGGCTACTAGCTGCAAGTTTTGTTCATATAGGTCTTGAGCATTTCTTGATTAATACGCTAACACTATACTTTATAGGGCAACAAGCTGAAAGTATTTTTGGCTCTGGAAGGTTTCTACTTCTCTACCTCCTATCAGGAGTTAGTGGTAATCTCTTTGTTTTGATTTTTACTCCTAACATTCTGGCAGCAGGGGCATCAACTTCGCTTTTTGGAATCTTTGCAGCCATCATTGTTTTACGATTCATAATTCACAATCCTTATATCCAAACACTCAGCAAAACCTATACACGACTCTTACTACTCAATCTTCTTTTTAGCTTTCTTCCAGGGATTAGCCTAGCCGGCCACTTAGGAGGAGCAATAGGAGGGGCACTAACAACTTTACTGATTTTTAAGAAGAGCTAAAATTATGCTTTAAGAAGTAGGGTAAATGCTCATGTGCATATGTTTTTCACAAAATTTAAAATAAAAAATAAAAAAAACATCAGAACCCCTTGACAAGTTGTTTATGTGATGATATACTGATATAGTTGTCCCTGAGGCAGCAGTAGACCTTTGAAAACTGAACAAGACGAACCAATGTGCGGGGGGTTATACTGAGAGGTATGACTCGTCAAACAAAAGAAAAACAATAAATCTGTCGGTGGACAGAATGAGTGTAGACTCAAACTAATTATATGAGAGTTTGATCCTGGCTCAGGATGAACGCTGGCGGCGTGCCTAATACATGCAAGTAGAACGCAGAGGATTGGTGCTTGCACT
>NZ_KB904369.1 GCF_000380065.1 Streptococcus massiliensis DSM 18628
AGACTCCTATGGTGTGACAATCTCACATTCTAGGAAAGGGAATTGTTATGACAATGCTCCTTGTGAAAATTTTTTCTCTCACCTCAAAAGTGAGTCTTTGACTTTATTTCCTCCAGAGAGTCAGAAACAGCTCATTCGCCAAATCAAAGACTATATAGACTGGTATAATATGGATAGACCGCAAGAAAAATTAAAAGGCATGACCCCCGTGCAATATCGGGAAGCATATCTTCATAACTAATACACTTTTTTACTGTCTATTTTAGTTGGGGCTTGACAAGGTCGTTTTTATTGTTATGATTAGTAGCCCCAAGCTGAAAGCCCTTGTGCATTGTAAGCACGTTGCGCTGCAGCGATTTGGTCATCAACAGTAGCTGTTGAACCCCAACCTGGCATTGTTTGGAAAAGACCGCTAGCACCTGAAGGGTTATAAGCATTTACTTGTCCGTTTGATTCACGTGCAATGATGTTTTCCCATGTTGAAGCAGGAACACCTGTCAATTCAGCCATACGAGCCGCTGCGTAAGAACCAGTTGCGCCAGCTGTATTACCATTTGAAAGTGCCACACCTGAACCTGCTGAATAATTAGTAGCTACTGGCGTAGCTGAATAAGTTTCCTCTGTTGGTACTTGATAGACTGAATTGTCTGCAGGAGCTGAAGTTTGTTCTCCTTCACCATTTCCATTTCTCAATCTTGGTAATTGCTTATTAGCTAAACTTACTTCTTCATCTAACTCTAATCTCTGATCAACGAATATTTTATCAGCATCTGTTAACTGGTTTAATTCTACTAATTTTTCAACAGTTGTATTATTTTCTTTTGCAATACTAGATAAAGTATCTCCTGTCTTGACAATATATGTCTCTGCGTTTACAGTAGCTCCAGATAACAATACTGTTGCAACTCCTGCAAAACTCGTCAAAACTAATTTTATCATTCTTTGTGTCATCAAATATACATTCTCCTTTCGATGATACTAATATCATACACACTATTTATTACCAAAAGCTTGTGAATTTGTTACAAATATTACAAAAATATTGAGATTAAACGTTGAAAACGCTGATTTCAAGCCTTTTCCTCTACTTTCTTTTGCTTTTCAAATGATTTTAAAATTTTTAAGCAACAAAGTAAAATATAGACTTTTACTCACCAAAAAAGCCAGTGTTAATCTGGCTAAGTCTTCAATATAAAAAGTAAAACACCCACCAAAATAATAACAACAAATGACAGACTATCACTTAACTGCCATTTAAGTTGACGATAGCGAGTTCGGTTTTCTCCTCCTTGATATCCTCTTGCTTCCATAGCAATAGCTAAAGCATCTGCTCGTTTAAAGCTAGATACAAAAAGTGGAATCAAAATAGGAATAATGGATTTAACTTTTTGGACAACACTCCCTTGACCAAAATCTACACCACGCGCCCTCTGAGCATTCATAATTCGCAATGCATCATCCATTAGGGTAGGTACAAATCGCAAACTCATCGAAAGCATTAATCCAACCTCGTGAACGGGAAATTTGAACACAGCTAATGGTTTCAAGAGAACTTCAACAGCATCAGCCAAACTCAATGGCATTGTGGTTAAGGTCAGTAAGGTTGATGCAAAAATAATCAATACAAAACGTGCAAAAATAATTCCTGCTTGCTGCAACCCAATTTGAGTTATTTTCAAAAAACCAAACTGCCAAAAGATTACTCCACCTGAAGTGAAAAGAAGCTGAAAAAGGGTTGTAAAAGCAATCAGAAAAAGCATAGGTTTTAATCCTTGCAGAAAAAACCTTAAAGAAATTTTTGAAAAACGAATTAATATGAATATAAAGACAAATAAAAGCGCATTTGTAATGACATTATTGGCCCAGAAAATAATTAGTATAAAAAGAAACATAGAGAGTAATTTAGCACGTGGATCCAACCGATGGATGACAGAATCACCCGGAATATAACGTCCTAAAATCATTTTATCCATTAAGCAACTCCCTAAATTCTAAAATAGTCACTGGTAAATAAGGCAAGACCAGTCCTCTCTCTACTAATTTTTGTGCAAATTTGGTAATTCTAGGTACCCCTAGCTGAACAGACTCCAAAAAAGCCACATCTTGAAAAACTTCTTTTGGATAACCTGATTTAACAACTCGTCCATCTTTTAAAACATAAACAAAATCTGCAAAATCAGCCACATCATCCATTAAATGAGTTACGAGAACAATAGTCAGGCCTTCCTGATGTAAATTCTTAAACAAAGTCATCAATTCCTTGCGGCCGGCGGGATCCAAACCAGCTGTTGGTTCATCTAACACCAAAATTTCTGGCTCCATTGCTAAAATCCCAGCGATGGCTACTCGACGCATCTGCCCACCTGATAACTCAAAAGGACTACGATCATATAAATCCTCCGAAATTCCAACAAGAGCTAATTTCCTCTTAGCTATTTCCTCTGCATCTTGCCTTGAAACACCAAAATTTTGTGGTCCAAAGGCCACATCCTTCAAAACGGTTTCTTCAAATACCTGACTTTCTGGAAATTGAAAAACTAGACCAACCTTTTTTCGAACTTGCTTAATATCTTTATTTTCAGATGTTGGTGTAATAACTTGATCGCCAATCTTTACTTGACCTTTTGAAGGAACGTTTAAACCATTTAAAAGTTGTAAAAGGGTTGATTTTCCACTGCCTGTGTGTCCAATAATAGCTGTAAAGCTATTGTCAACAATTTGTAAATCAACATCAAAGAGTGCTGGCCCTTCAAAAGGGGTACCTACTTGATAGGCAAAACTTACTTTTTCAAGAGTGATTCCCATAAATATTCCTCTAATTCATTTTCTGTTAGATAATGAGAAGGCGGCTTCACCATATCAGATAGTGCTTCTACCACCTGATTAGTAAAGAGTTGGTCTAAGCCCATCTCTTCCAAGTCATTGCGCGAAAAAAGCTCTTTTGGGCTACTGCTGGATTCAATATTTCCCTCTTTCATCACCAATACACGATCGCTAAGGGCAACTTCTTCAAGATCATGAGTAATAGAAAGCACTGTCATTTTGTAATCTTTTTTAATCTTCTTGACCGTTTCAATTAACTCTACTCTTCCTTCAGGATCCAACATGCTTGTCGCCTCGTCAAGAATAATAATATCTGGCCGCAAAGCCACAACACCCGCAATTGCCACACGTTGTTTTTGACCACCTGATAATCTAGCCGGCTCTCTTTTTTTAAAATCTTCCATGCCAACTACCTGTAAAGCATAATTGACACGCTCAATCATTTCTTCGTGTGATATTCCCTGATTTTCTAAACCAAAAGCCACATCATCCTCAACAGTAGCACCAACAAATTGATTGTCTGGATTTTGAAAAACCATACCAATATGTTGTCGAATTTCCCAGACTGTTTCAGGAGTTAAAATTTTTCCCGCAACTCGAATGCTGCCAGTCTCTGCCTCTAAAAGCCCGTCTAACAAGCGAACAGTTGTTGATTTCCCACTGCCATTATGCCCAATAATTGATAACCACTCACCTTGTTTCACGTGAAACGTCACATCTTTTAGTGCATAATTTGAATGATATTTGTAAGATAGATGTTCAACTTCGATAATATTTTCCATATTTACTTAAAAGTATCTTTAAAGAGAAAAGCACTGCCTTTAAAATAATCATAGCCAGAATAAATGGTGAAAAATAAAGCAATATACAACATAACTTGTCCTAATAATGTCCAATGAAGTAACAAGAATAATATTGCTAACATTTGGCTAAAGGTCTTAATTTTACCGGGCATAGCAGCAGCTAGAACTGTACCACCTGTTTCAACCAACAACAAACGCAAGCCTGTCACAGCTAGTTCACGACAAATGATAATTGCAACTATCCAAGCAGGAGAAAAACCCAGACCTACTAACATGATAAAAGCTGACATGACCAGCAGTTTGTCAGCCATTGGATCTGCAAATTTACCAAAATTAGTCACTACTTGCCACTTACGAGCTAAATAGCCATCTAGGTAATCTGTAAGGCTAGCAACCGCAAAAACAATTGCCGCTAACAGATGCCCTGTTGCTGATTTAGATATTGATAAAATGAAGATAAAGAGTGGGATCATAGCTATCCGCAATAGAGTCAGAGCATTAGGTATATTTTCTTTTTTCATTTGTAATTCTCTTTCCTAGTTTATTTTTATAGTAACAACGGCTGGATTGCTTGTCAGGTTTGACAAATCAACTATCTGTCCATTAATTTTTATGTTAATTCCTTTGACAACGCCAATCTGGATTTTACTAGTCGTGTTTGGGGCAAGATTAACACTTTGGGATGGATTATCTGCTGATAAAGTTATGCCGCCTGCCAGTTCCGTATCAGATACACTGATCCAACTAGTTGTATTTTCAACTGTCAATGTGAGTAAAACAGGACTATCTGCACCCTTTACAGATACTGTCAAGTTATTCCCTCCGCCTTCCTGAGAAATAGAAAGTTTAGAACTAGTATCTGAAGTAGAAGAAACTGTACTTTGATTTGTTTTTGATTCACTCACTACTGTATTTGTAGTTGCCACCTTATACGAAGTAGTTGTGCTATTATTTTTATTAACTTGCAGGAAGTTCCAAGTATAATATATCATACCGGCAATAATCAGCAATGCTATACTCACCAGATAATAAAACGGTAGATATGAATGATTTTTTCTTTCTTGACGTTTCGGAAACACCTCTTCTGAATCGATTTCGATTTCATCATAGGTTAGCATATTTCCTGTTTCGTAGGCTTCCCAAAGTATCTGTTTATCTAAATCTACCAATTCTGCATAGCTCGTTAAAGTTTTCTTAACATAAAACGGTCCCGGTAAAGCATCAAAATTATTTTCTTCCACATTTTTTAAAAACTTCAAGGCGATGCCTGTCTGTTGGCTCATTTGTTCAAGTGAAATATTTTTACGTAAACGAGCCAACTGAATAACTTCTCCGATAGATTTTTTCCTCATGTATACCTGTCCTTTGTTTTTTGCTAACTTTTATTGTACCAGATTTTGAGAACTATAGGGAAAATTATTTTGGAAAAATTGTGAAATCAATCATATCACAGTTATCAATAAAAGACTGTCCAACTTCCAGAACATCTTTCAATCGAATGTTTTGTAAAATTAGAGGAATATCAAATAAATTTTCTCTTTCGAGATAGGGATTATATTCAGTTGCGATAAAATCTAATGAATTAAGACTGTGTAAAAAATCTCCAAACATCTCACTTTTAACAATGTCTAAATGCTCCTCTGTTACATCTGGATCGCTGGCAAAGTTACGAATAGCCGAGCGCAAAGCATGGGACAAACTAACAGGTTCTTCAACATCCATGGTGAGTATAACAAAATGAAAAGCCTCTTCCACCTCAACTTCTAGTGTCAATGAATGATCAATTTTACCTGATTCATACAGTCTTTGAAAACGCTGAGAAGTCCAACCAAACATCATCGTGAATAAAATCTTTAGTATCGTTTTATAACGTAGCATTTCATTGGCTTCAACTAAATCCTTCCCTCTTAAACCAATGGCCAATTTAGGATTTGCAATTTCCATACGCATGCTATCTGTTCTCACTACTGGATATAGAGCTATTTTCTTATGGTGAACTAAATTTACACCTTTATCAACTTTAAAATGCTCTTTTTTATTTAAATACTTAAAAATTTCTTCTGGATCAATTTTGCCTACTAAGACTAATACCATATTAGCTGGCTGGTAGAAATGATTAAAGTTTTCTTTCAACTCCTCTATCCCAATCAATTTAATCGAATCGCGACTTCCCGCAATATCTTGAGCTAGAGGAGTATGTGGATAAAGATTAGCTAGCGTTTGATAAAAAAGGCGATCATCAGGCTGATCTTTATACATATCAATTTCTTGCCCGGTAATTTCAGATTCCCGTGCTATAGATTCCTCTGTTACGGACAAATTTTCAACTATTTCTAGCAGTAAATCCAAACAACTCTTCACTTGATTTTGATTGGTTGTCGAAAAGAGATAACTTGTTCGTGTATAACCAGTGAAAGCATTGCTCTCTGCCCCCATTATTGAAAACTTTTGTAAAATATCTTTTCCTTGCGAATCCTCAAAAAGTTTATGTTCCAAAAAGTGAGCTATTCCTGCTGGGTAATTGTAAACTTCACCCTGATAATCTGTAAACATAGTGTCAACCGAACCAAATCTAGTTGTTATAATTCCATAAACTTCTTGATATTCATGCTTAGGAATTACAACTAATTTCATTCCATTGGTCAAAACTGCCTGATAAACTACTTCTCCTACCGAAGGGAATTCTTGTTTTCTTAATTTAACGTTCATCCTTTTCCCTCCAAAAAATAGATAGCCTGTAATTTGATATCTTTTGCTACTTCCATGATATTCATTTTATTAACAGAATCTATAGAATTTAAACGAGATTTCAAAGTCAAAAATTTTTTACCAAAGTTTTCAGCCATATAAGCATCTTCTAAAAGTGTTATTTGTCGGTCGTACGATAGAAAAAGAGCATTCTTTAACATAGATTTAGTTTGCTCCAAATCTTCATCTGAAAATTTCCCACGTTTTATATCAATTATTTGACGATTAATTAAAGTAAGAGCTTTAGTTCGCTGATTCCGATTAATCCCAGCATAGATACGTAAAAAGCCTGAAAAAATATCCATTTGGCTAGTAATTGTGTAAGCCAAACACTCTTTTTCTCGTACATTTGCAAACAATTTGGAATGTGCAAAACCACCCAATAAACCATTTAAAATCATAAGTGGCATATGAGCCTCCTCTCCATATTGAACTGGAAAATGATAGCCCAATTCTAAAATTGATTGGTTGATTTCTTTTGTATCAAACCCCTCTTTTAAAACATTTGAGAATGGTTGACGATATTGTAAATATAAATTGACGGTACGTTCCTGAAAAGAGAATTTTTGCATTTTTGTAAGTAGTTCCTCTTTTTTAAAATCACCCATAAAAAAGATATCAATCTGATCTTCTAGCATCATTTTTTGAAAAATAGCAAAGCTGCTTATAGATGTTTCTTGGGCAACTAGGTCAATTTCTGACAAGCGTGGCAACTTCATTTCCTGCTGTTCATAAAACAGTTTATTCAGTTCTTGGTGAGCATAATAGTAAGGATTCTCATTTTCTGCCTCTAAATCTAGCAGTAAATTTTTCTTTTCAATATCAAAAGTAGCTTGTTCAAATCCTTCTCCTTCTACCAACGGATAAAATAGAGCAGCATGAAGAAAATCCAGCAGCTCATCTACTAGAGAATATTTACGACTAAGAAAAATATCTCGCACAAAGGATAGATCAATATCAACACAATGTACTAGCCCCCTCCGAAAAACATTAGTTGTAAAATCTGCTCCATAAAGATTAGCTAAATGCTCACGAAAAGATTGTGAAGTAGGATAAACTCGATTTGCTGTCTCTAACATGCTGGCCACCAAAACACGACCTGAAATAGTGTCTTTGGACATCGGTGCAGAAAAACGAATTTTAATCCGATTTGTCTTATATTTACTTGTTGGAATAAAATGTAGGTTAACACCTTTTACAAACTCCATATTTGCCTCATACTTTTTTTCTATTAGTCATCATTATACCACTAAAAACCTATTTCGTGGAACTTAAGCTATGCCATCAATAAATTTTCCAAAAATATGGTATAATGAATAAAAATCTGTAAAGCTGGTAAAGTTCATGGACTATAAATTATTTAATGACTATATTACTCTGCAATCACTTTTAAAAGAACTTGGCATTATCCAAAGTGGTGGCGCTATTAAAAATTTTTTAGTTGAAAAAAAGGTATTTGTTAATGATCAACTAGAAAATAGAAGGGGCAAAAAACTTCGTTTAGGTGAACATATATCAATTCCTGAGCTGGGAGTTGACATTATCTTGACAGCACCAAACAACGAAGAAGTTAGTATCTACAAAGAAGAGCAAAAAGAAAAGAAACATGTTGCTAAACTTGTCAAGCAATTAAATAAATCTGTCAAGCAAACCCATAAAAAAAATACTTCGCAAAAAACACCAGTTCGTTTCCCAGGTATTTAATTATGTGGTTAAAAAATATTTCTCTTAAATCTTTTCGAAATTATGAAAATTTGAGTGTTAATTTTAATCCCCATTTCAATATTTTTCTTGGGAAAAATGCACAGGGTAAAACTAATATTCTTGAAGCTATTTATTTTCTAGCCTTGACACGGAGTCACCGAACTCGCTCTGACAAAGAATTAATTACCTTTACAGATAGTCAACTTGATGTAAAGGGAGATTTACAACGTTCCACATCTACTATTCCACTTGAAATAATCCTTAATAGTAAGGGACGAACTACGAAAGTTAATCAGTTAAAACAAGCAAAACTTTCTAATTATATTGGAAAGATGAATGTTATCCTTTTTGCACCAGAAGATTTACAGTTAATAAAAGGGGCTCCTGCACTTCGGCGAAAATTTATAGATATGGAGCTGGGGCAAATCAGACCTATTTATTTATCAGATTTAGCAAATTATCATCACGTTTTAAAACAGCGTAATGCTTATCTTAAAAATACTGAAAAAATTGATGAAAACTTTCTTGATGTTTTAGACGATCAACTTACCGATTTTGGTGGTCGCGTTATTCTTCATCGAATAGAATTTTTGAAAAAGTTAGAAGATTTTAGTCAAAGAAAACATTTCGATATTTCTGGTCAAACGGAAAAATTGAATATAAAATATCTAAGTTCAATATCCTTTACAGATGTAAATGATATTGACAAAAACTTTCAAATAGCTTTACAAAAAACTCGTAGCCGTGATCTTTTTAAGAAGAATACTGGAGTTGGTCCTCATAGAGATGATATTTCATTTTCTATAAATGGAATGGATGTCAATTTCGGAAGCCAAGGACAACATCGTAGCATCATACTTTCTGTAAAATTAGCAGAAATTGAATTAATGAAATCTGTGACTAAGGAGTACCCTATCCTTCTTCTTGACGATGTCATGAGCGAGCTTGACAACAACCGTCAAGTAAAGTTACTCGAAACTATTTCACAGAACATCCAAACCTTCATCACAACAACCAGTCTTGAACACCTTAAAAACCTACCAGAAGACATTAAGATTTTTAACATTGAGCAAGGCACAGTTCATGAAGAATAGACTGACAATCTTGTCAGTCTATTTTGTTTTTTTGTAAACTTTACAACTGTCAACTTCTGTCAAAAACTTGTCAATATTCTAGTCAATTTATTGACAAAAGCTGTTAATTGTTCCTTCTATTAAGCCGTTTCGTTGTAAAACAATGTCAAGTTTTATATTTACAATTCTAACTGATCTCTATGTCAAACGAATGTAAAGCATTCCACAAAAAAAAGAGGTTTACAAACCTCTTTTTTCTTTATTGTACAGAATAATTTGGTGCCTCGTTGGTGATTTGTACATCATGCGGATGACTTTCTTTCAGACCTGCACCACTCATTTCAATAAACTGAGCATTTTCATGCAAAGATGATAAGTCTCCTGCGCCAACATAACCCATACCTGAACGCAAGCCACCAATCATTTGGAAGATAATATCTGCAACAGCACCTTTATAAGCCACACGACCTTCAATTCCTTCAGGAACCAGCTTGTTGGCTTCATTGACAGAAGATTGGAAATAGCGGTCTTTTGAACCTTGTTTCATAGCTGCAACGCTTCCCATTCCACGATAAGTCTTGAACTTACGACCCTGGAAAATCTCAGTTTCACCTGGAGCTTCATCTGTCCCAGCAAACATAGACCCTAGCATAACAGCATGGCCGCCTGCCGCCAAAGCCTTGACAATGTCACCTGAATACTGAATACCACCGTCAGCAATGATTGTCTTTCCATACTCACGCGCCACACCTGCTGCGTCATAAATAGCCGTAATTTGTGGTACACCAACCCCTGCAATAACGCGGGTTGTACAGATTGAACCTGGACCAATCCCCACTTTCACCACATCTACACCAGCATCATAAAGCGCCCGGGTCCCTTCTGCTGTCGCTACATTTCCTGCAATCAAAGTCTTATCAGGAAACTTATCACGAATTTCTTTAATCTTACGCAAAACTCCTGCTGAATGACCGTGAGCCGTATCAATGACAATCGCATCTGCTCCTGCTTCAAACAAAGCCTGCGCTCTATCAAAAGTATCGGAGGTCACACCAACAGCTCCCGCAACTAGGAGACGGCCAAATTGGTCTTTAGCCGCATTTGGAAATTCAATTACTTTTTCAATATCTTTAATCGTAATCAAACCTGACAAGCGACCATTAGCATCAACCAAAGGTAACTTTTCAATCCGATGTTCTTGCAAAATACGCTCAGCCGTTTCTAAATCTGTCCCAACTGGAGCCGTGACTAAGTTTTCACTAGTCATATGAGAGCTGATTGGTTGATCAAAGTTGGTAATAAAACGCAGGTCACGGTTGGTAATAATCCCTACCAATTTACGATTTTCCATTGTTTCCACAACTGGGACACCGCTGATACGATAACGCCCCATTAACTCGTCGGCCTCCGCAATAGTATGCTCAGGAGTCAAAAAGAACGGGTCAATAATCACACCATTTTCAGACCGTTTTACCTTGCGAACCTCGTCTGCTTGTTCCTCAATAGACATATTCTTGTGAATGACACCAAGTCCACCGGCACGCGCCATGGCAATCGCCATTTTGCTATCCGTCACAGTATCCATCGCTGCTGATAAAATGGGAATATTTAAAGTTAAATTTGGCGCTAATTGTGTGCGCAAATTAATATCATTTGGCAAAACATGGCTTTCTGCTGGAATCAGTAACACATCGTCAAATGTAAAGCCTTTTTTCAAAAATTTAGTATCCCAGTTTGACATCCACAAGTTCCTCTTTTCTATTTAAAACTAGAAGCCTGATTTCTCAAGCTAAACTAACTTAATTTTATAATATCATACCATTCTCAAACCATTTGTCAACAAATAACAGGCATTATTTAAAATAATTGATTCCCATTGCTGATTTGACTTCTGATAAAGTCTGGCTAGCTACCTCTCGAGCTCTCTCGCTGCCTTCTTGTAAAATACGATAAACTTCGCCCATATCTTTGGCAAATTCTAAACGTCGTTCCCGAATAGGGCCTAACTCACGCTCTAAAATTTCAAGGAGATACCGCTTGGTTTTGACATCTCCTAGACCTCCACGTTGATAGTGTTCTTTCATCTCAGCAATTTCTGCTGCTTCTTCTGGACGACCAAAAACATCCAGATAGTGGAAAACCATATTCCCTTCAATCTGTCCAGGGTCTTCAACACGAATATGGTTGGGGTCTGTGTACATGCTCATCACTTTTTTTCTCAGCGTATCTGCATCATCAGCCAAATAAATTCCGTTATTCAAAGACTTAGACATCTTGGCATTCCCGTCAAGCCCTGGTAGGCGCCCAGCTGCTTCATTTTCAGGATAAATGCCCTCTGGCTCTACTAAAACATCTGTGCTATAGGTATGATTAAAACTCCGAACAATCTCACGAGTTTGCTCAATCATTGGTTTTTGGTCATTTCCAACAGGTACATAATTTGCCTTGAAAGCTGTAATATCCGCTGCCTGAGAAATAGGATAAACCAAAAATCCTGTCGGAATACTTTCGCCAAATCCTTTCTGACTAATCTCTGCCTTTACAGTAGGATTACGCTCTAAACGCCCTAATGACACCAAATTCATGTAATACATTGACAGCTCTGACAACTCAGGAATTTGACTTTGAATGAAGATTGTAACCTTTTCAGGGTCTAATCCTGCTGCCAAATAATCTAAAGTTACATTTCCAATTGATTCTACAATCGTTTGTGGGTCTTTGGCATGATCCGTAAGAGCTTGCTGGTCAGCCAAAAAGACGAATAATTCGTGTTTTCCTTCATTTTGCAATAAGACGCGATTGCATAAACTTCCCACATAATGCCCAATATGCAACTTTCCTGTCGGGCGATCCCCAGTCAAAATAATCGGTTTAGTCATTTCACTCTCCTCATTTTCTATTGACATCATTATATCATTTTCAAGGCAAATGAGAAAGGAAGCGAACAAAAATAATTCAGTTTGTTTACTTTTTACTAAAAGCATGACAAACTTTCGTCAAAATAGGGAAATCCTTTTTAGAATTTGAAAAAAGTCGAATTTTCTAGTAAAATGAAGCTAGTTATAAAAGAGGAGAATATTATTTTGCTTACTGTATCAGATGTTTCATTACGTTTTAGTGACCGCAAGTTGTTTGATGAGGTAAATATTAAGTTTACAGCTGGAAATACCTACGGTCTTATTGGTGCCAACGGTGCCGGAAAATCAACTTTTCTAAAAATCTTAGCAGGAGATATTGAGCCAAGCACGGGA
This sequence comes from Streptococcus massiliensis DSM 18628, assembly GCF_000380065.1. Lineage (GTDB taxonomy): Bacteria > Bacillota > Bacilli > Lactobacillales > Streptococcaceae > Streptococcus > Streptococcus massiliensis. Next base: position 12,403 of record NZ_KB904369.1, read on the forward strand.
AATGTCGCTCTTGGTCCAAATGAACGGCTCTCTGTTTTGCGACAAAACCACTTCGATTATGAAGAAGAGCGAGCTATCGATGTTGTTATCATGGGAAATGAACAACTTTACAGCATCATGAAGGAAAAAGATGCTATTTATATGAAGCCTGATTTTTCTGATGAAGACGGTGTGCGTGCAGCCGAGTTAGAGGGAACTTTTGCAGAATTAGGAGGTTGGGAAGCCGAGAGCGAAGCTGCTCAACTATTGCAAAATCTCAACATTCCAGAAGAACTTCACTACCAAAATATGAGTGAGCTAGCAAACGGCGACAAAGTGAAAGTGCTGCTTGCCAAAGCCCTGTTTGGGAAGCCCGATGTCCTTCTTTTGGACGAGCCAACCAATGGTTTAGATATTCAGTCTATCACTTGGTTAGAAGATTTCTTGATTGATTTTGAAAATACAGTCATTGTCGTATCCCATGACCGCCACTTCCTTAATAAAGTATGTACACACATGGCCGACCTTGATTTTGGAAAAATCAAACTATATGTCGGCAACTATGACTTCTGGAAAGAATCTAGCGAATTGGCTGCCAAATTGCAAGCAGATCGAAATGCCAAAGCAGAAGAAAAAATCAAAGAATTACAAGATTTTGTGGCTCGCTTTTCTGCCAATGCCAGCAAATCAAAACAGGCAACTTCACGTAAAAAAATGCTTGACAAGATTGTCCTTGAAGAAATCATTCCGTCTAGCCGAAAGTACCCATTTATCAACTTTAAAGCAGAACGCGAAATGGGAAACGATCTCTTGACAGTAGAAAATCTTTCTGTCAAGATTGACGGCGAGACTATTCTTGACAATATCAGCTTTATCCTGCGTCCTGGCGATAAGACAGCTTTGATTGGACAAAATGATATCCAGACAACTGCCTTGATTCGTGCCTTGATGGGAGATATTGACTATGAAGGAACTGTCAAGTGGGGCGTTACAACCAGTCGTTCTTATTTGCCAAAAGATAATTCTCGCGATTTTGCTGGTGGAGAAAGCATCCTTGACTGGTTACGACAATTTGCAAGTAAAGAAGAGGACGACAATACATTCTTGCGTGGTTTCCTAGGGAGAATGCTCTTTTCTGGTGATGAAGTAAACAAGTCTGTCAACGTCTTGTCAGGTGGTGAAAAAGTTCGTGTCATGCTATCCAAGCTGATGTTACTAAAGTCAAATGTTTTAGTGCTTGACGACCCGACTAACCATTTAGATTTGGAGTCAATTTCCAGCCTTAATGACGGTTTGAAAAACTTCAAAGAATCGATTATTTTTGCAAGTCATGACCACGAATTTATTCAAACCCTTGCTAATCATATTATTGTCCTTTCAAAAAATGGTATCATTGACCGCATTGATGAAACCTATGACGAATTTTTGGAAAATAAAGAAGTCCAAGCAAAAGTTCAAGAACTTTGGAAAGATTAAAAGCGAATATCTATTCGCTTTTTCACTATAAGGAACTATGAAGAAATTTTTTAAACATTACTGGCCCTATCTAGCGGCCTTTTCCCTTCCTTTTTTGATTATGTTTTCGGTTTATCTAAGCAAAGGAATTTACTGGAATAGCGAAACTTCACCTCTGTTGGGTGACGGCTTTCACCAGTACGTTATTTTTGACATAACTTTGAGGAATATTTTGCATGGAAGCGACAGCCTTTTTTACACTTTCACAAGCGGTTTAGGGCTCAATTTCTATGCCTTGTCCAGCTATTACTTAGGGAGCTTTCTCTCACCTTTTGTTTATTTCTTTAATTTACAAAATATGCCAGATGCCGTTTATCTCTTTACCTTGATAAAATTCGGTCTAATGGGCTTGTCTTGCTTCATCAGCATCAAAGGAATGTTCAAAAAAATTCCTACTCTACTCATTTTAACCCTTTCTAGCTCCTATGCTCTCATGAGTTTTGCGACTAGTCAAATCGAAATCAAAACTTGGCTGGATGTCTTTATTTTAGCTCCTTTAGTTTTGTATGGTTTGCACAAACTAATATTAAAGGAAGGACGAATTTTATACTTTGTAAGCCTGACAATCTTATTTATTCAAAATTATTATTTTGGATATATGGTAGCCATTTTCCTAATCTTTTGGTACATCACCCAAGTATCATGGAATTTTAAAGAAAGGATTAAAAGTTTACTAGACTTTACAGTTGTGTCAATCCTAGCTGGCCTCAGTAGCCTGGTCATGATTTTACCAACCTTTCTTGATTTAAGAACTCATGGAGAAAAATTAACCAGCGTTACTAGAGTTTTCACAGAAGCAAGTTGGTATCTTGATGTCTTTGCTAAAAATTTCATTGGCAGTTTTGATACAACAAAATATGGTTCTATTCCAATGATTTCGGTTGGAATTCTCCCATTCATTTTAGCTCTAACTTTTTTCACTTTAAAATCTGTAAAGTTTCACGTGAAACTTTCTTATCTCCTCTTACTCGGATTTTTAATTGCAAGTTTCTACTTACAGTCGCTTGATCTCTTTTGGCAAGGCATGCATGCCCCAAATATGTTTCTACATCGATACTCTTGGTTATTTTCTATTGTCATTATTTTTCTTGCTGCCGAAAGTTTACAACGCCTTCAAGATATTCAATGGAGAAATTTACTTTCAGTTTTTGGCTTTGTTGGTTTAGGCTTTAGCCTAACCTTTGTTTACAGAAAACATTATGATTTTCTGACACCTGTAAACTTCATCTTGACACTGGAATTTTTCCTTGCTTATTTCCTCATTTTTTCCATTTTTGTCAAAAGTTATATTCCTAAAAAATTATTTTTAGTGTCAACTTTATTCTTTGTAGCGTTTGAGTTATCACTCAATACCTTCTATCAAATTAATGGAATTGCTAAAGAATGGGTATTTGCCAGTCGTTCATCTTATGCTAAAAATTCAACAGAGATTGACAACCTTGTAAACTATGCAAAAAAACAATCCAACGACTTTTACAGAATGGAAGAATTAGAAACGCAAACAGGAAACGACAGCATGAAGTACAACTACAATGGCATTTCTCAATTCTCCTCCGTTCGCAACACCAGCACCAGCTCAACTCTTGATAAATTAGGTTTCAAATCTGACGGAACCAATCTCAATCTTCGTTATCAAAATAATACTCTTCTCATGGATAGTCTGTTTGCTGTACGTTATAATCTCACAAGTCAAAATCCTCAAAAATTTGGTTTTTCAACTGAAAAACAGAAAAATAATCTATTCCTCTACAAAAATCAATATGCAGAACAATTAGCTTTTCTAACAATGAAGCCTTATCAAGATGTCAAGTTTAATTCTTTAACACTGGATAATCAGCAAGCGTTTATAAATCAATTAACAGATCTTAAACTTAAATATTTTGACCGGATCAATCCTACTAGCCAGAATAATGTCAAACAAATTGGGAATCGTTCTACCGTTAAAAAAGATAACAATCTTGATTTAGACTCCGCCAGTGCTAGTTACACAATCCATGTCCCAGCACATAGTCAACTTTATGTTACCTTACCAAATCTAACTTTTTCTAACCAAGATAATAAAAAGGTTAACATTACTGTCAATGGACAAATTATGAATTATGAAACAAACAATGTTTTTCCTTTTTTTAATATTGGGAACTTTGCAGAAGAACAAGATGTGACTCTTAGAATTTCTTTCCCAGAAAATACTCAGGTTTCCTATGATGAACCCGAATTTTACCGCCTAAATCTAACAAATTATAAGACGGCCTTTAAAAAATTAAATGAACAACCCGTCACCGTGACAGTTAAAAAATCAAAAATAACCGCTCATTATCAAGCTCAAAATGACACTTCACTCTTCTTTACACTTCCTTATGATAAAGGCTGGAATGCAACACAGAATGGTAAACCTATCACTATCACACGCGCTCAAAAAGGATTTATGAAAGTGAATGTTAAACAAGGTGAAGGGAAGATCACTCTTACTTTTACTCCACAAGGTTTTAAAATAGGATTTATCTGTTTTATTGGTGGAATTACTTTATTTATTTTATATGATTATTTTAGAAAGCGCAGATAAAACTGTGCTTTTTTATTTTCTAGCAAAACTACATCACAAAGATAATTATTTGCTAATTAAAAGGATCCGGTTTTACCAAATCCTTTTATAAATATCATATTCAACTTTTTTAGCTCAGCGTATTCTAGCAGCTTTCATCTCCTCACGGTTAGCTAAAATGACTTTTAATTGCTTAGCTCTAAGACGAGATACTGGAGAGCGCCTACCACCGTAAAAAACAACTTCTTTATTTTTACGATCATACTCTTGAATATTATCAATATTAACTAAATAAGACTTATGCGGGGAATAAAAACGCTGTGTTTCTTTATCTTTCTCCTGAACATCTGTAATCGTCCCATAAAATTCTTTCATCATGTTTTTACCAACAATTTGTAATCGGTGGGAAGCACCAGTCGTTTCAATATATAAAATATCATGATAAGGAATTCGAATTTCTGAACCACGATAACTGTATTCAAAATAATCTACAATATCTGTGTTTTCAATTAAAGTATCTTTAGTATAACTAATACAATCTTTAATTCTTGCTTTAAAAAGTTTATCATTAATATCTTTATCAATAAAATCTAACGCTGAAACTTTATATTTAAAGGTAATTGTCGCAAATTCTGATTTAGAAGTAACAAATACAATAATAGCATAGGGATTGTGATGACGGATAAATTGTGCAATTTCCAATCCTTTTTTACCCTCGCCTTTAATATCTATATCAAGAAAATATAATTGATTAATTTCTCCACATTCAATATATTCCTCAAACTCCTTAACCTTTCCTGTACTTGTAACTTGAATCGGAATTTGCATTTCTTCTGCAATCTCCGAAATAGCCTTTTCAATACGCACTTGGTGCTCTAAAATATCTTCTAATACTAATACTTTCATTTTAATTACTACTCCTTTTAAAATTTATGAAATGTAACAACTTGGGTAAAAAATTCGTCTGTTACTTCGGTATCAATCATTAAATTTTCATATTTTTTTATAATTTCTTTTACATTATTCAACCCCATTCCACGACTATTTCCTTTAGTTGAAAAACCGGGTTCAAAGATTTGATGGACATCAATCTTCTTTTGTTTGTACGAATTTTGAATAATAAAAACAACTGATTGGTCCAATTTCACAAGTGAAATATTTAACTTTTTATAGTATGTGTCACATGCAGCCTCAATGGCATTATCTAATAATATACTTGTCAATCGAACTAATTCAAGTAAAGGTAAGTTTACACGTTCAATTTTTTCCTTAATTTCAAAAGTTAAATCTAAATTTTCTTCTTTTGCTCGTAATAAAGCCTCAGTTAAAAGACTACGAAAAGCTGCATCTTCAACATTATTCAAATCAAAATAAGTATATTTATCCGATCGAAGAGAAATATTTGCTTCTCTCAATACATTCTTATAGACATTTTTTACATTCTCCATATTTCCAGTTTGGATACTAGTATTCAAGCTGACTAACATTCCTGCATAATCATGCCTAAAACCACGAATTTCATTATATAAAGAAACAATTTCATTTGTATACTTTTGAAAAAGTTTTTGTTCTTTAATTTTTTGTTTGATCTCTACTTCTTTTTCATAACGTTCTCGAAAAGCTCTAAGGTAAAATAAAATTGCAAGAAATCCAAGAAAAGAAACTGTAGCAATCATACTAGCGGAACTGTTAAAATGAGGAATTTGGGATAAAAAATCAGAAAAACGCAAGACAATATAATTTCCAAGTAGTAATTGTCCTAAGTTTTCGATAAGAGACTGAAAATTTTTTTCTTTAAAATATGTAAAATCGAATTTAAAATATTTTATAAAAAATAAAATAGTATATATAGAAATGGTAGATAAAATAATCCCTATGTACCCTATATATCTATAAAAAAACTCATCTCCTGTTAAAGATGAAAAAAATACATCTAAAAAAGTTCGTGTAGTATTTACTGCATTGTATAAAAAGAAAGACATAAATAAGGCTAAATAATTTTTCCACTTTTTATATTTTTTTAAATAAATATAAATAAAAATAGGTTCTACTACATAAATTATAATTTCAATACTCGGATGTATTAAATAACTAAAAGGTGGCAAAATTAAACTAATGATACAAAGACAAATAAAGCGAAAATCCGCTTTCGCTTTATTTGAAACCTCATAAACTTTTACTAATAATAAACTATCAATAAAAATAGAAATTAATAAAAACACTTGTTGTATTGACATATAATTCCTACTTTCTACCAAATAATTTACTTCCAGAGTAGCCAACACGACCATCCCCACCAATCACCTTATCCAAATCTTTATTTGTCAAAGTAGTAAACTTTTTAGCTTCTTTAAAATCCGCTACTGTGATTGTCTTTTTTCATGATATAAGTCCCCTCATTTTTTATTTTTGTAAATTTACTTTACAAAAATAAGTATAAACAAAATATATTTAATTTTTATAGTTCTTCTGAACATGTTTAAAATTGTGCCGGAAATGTCATTTTTAGAAGTTATAAAAAAGATGCCTGCTTAGACATCTTAAAAGATAATGATCCCAGCAGGATTCGAACCTGCGACCGTTCGCTTAGAAGGCGAATGCTCTATCCAGCTGAGCTATGAGACCAACTGTACTTAACCATTCTAACAGAAAGAAGGAAACACGTCAAGATTTACTTATGATAGGGGCTTCCTTGCTGGATCATAAACACTCTATAAATCTGTTCTATTAACACCAAACGCATCAGTTGATGGGGAAGGGTTAACTTTCCAAAACTCATTAGTAAATTTGCTCGTTTTTTAACAGCTGGGTCTAGACCAAGACTTCCTCCAATGACAAAAGTAAAATCTGAGAAGCCTTGTAAGGTCATTGTCTCTATTTTTTTACTAAAATCTTCCGAAGAAAATTGTTCTCCCTCAATAGCAAGAACCACCACATAATCCCTATCACTGATTTTTGGTAGGATTTTTTTACCTTCCCTTTCTAAAATCTGTTGATTTTCCGCAAAACTTGCTTGATCAGGCGTCTTTTCATCTGTTAATTCTATTAACTCTACTTTAGCAAAACGTCCCAGGCGCTTCACATACTCTGCAACTCCCTCTTTTAAATATTTTTCTTTTAATTTTCCTACAGTTACAATTTTTATTTTCATAAATTTATTGTACCATATTCACAAATTATTCACAGGCAATTTTACTGTTTTTAAACAATAATTTAATCTTTTCCACAAATTGTGGAAAACTTTTAAAATTTAAGATATAATTAAGTTAATTTTTGTACATTGTAAGAAAACAGGAGGAAAATATGAAAACAAATCTTTTCAAAAAATATTCTCAATTATTGATTGTCTTAGTTGTTGGTTTTTTCGGTGGGATAGGTGGCACACTTATTACATCAAATTTAGCTAAATCATCTATTCAACCTACCAGTACCACAACAAAAACAGTAAAAACTTCCTACAACAATAATAACGCAACAACAAAAGCTGTGAATAAAATAAAAAACGCTGTTGTTTCTGTTATTGGTTACAAAGAGCAATCTGATAGTGAGCTTTTTGAAAACGGCAACAATAATACCAACGGTGATGAAAATTCTACCATTGGTAGTGAAGGTTCAGGGGTTATCTATAAGAAAGAAGGTAAAAATGCTTATTTGGTAACTAATACCCATGTTATTTCAGGTATGAAAAGTATTGATGTCCAGCTTTCAGACGGAACTAAAGTTCCCGGTGAAGTCGTTGGTTCAGATGTTTACTCTGACATTTCTGTTATCAAAATAAGCTCTGAAAAAGTTACTGACGTTGCTGAGTTTGGTGATTCTTCTAAAGTCAACATTGGAGAAACTGCTATTGCAATTGGTAGTCCTTTAGGAACAGATTACGCAAATTCTGTCACACAAGGAATCATTTCTAGTTTGAGTCGTAATGTGTCTTTAACAACCGAAGATGGTCAAGCTGTGTCAACAACTGCTTTACAAACAGATGCTGCTATTAATCCAGGTAACTCAGGTGGACCACTTGTCAATATTGAAGGTCAAGTTATTGGTATCACTTCAAGTAAGATTACTAAGAGTCAATCTACTGTTTCTGTAGAGGGTATGGGATTTGCAATTCCTTCAAACGATGTAGAAAATATTGCTAGTCAGTTGGAAAAAAATGGTTCTGTAACTCGTCCGGCGTTAGGTATTCAAATGACGAGCCTTTCTAACCTATCTAGTATTGATTTAAGTCGTCTTAAACTTCCTGAAGATATCAAGGGTGGGGTAGTCGTTCGTTCTGTCAAATCCGGAATGCCAGCTGAAGGTCAATTAGAAAAATATGACGTCATTACAAAAGTTGACGGTAAGGAAATTCTTTCGACAAGTGATTTGCAATCTGCCCTTTACAAGCATAAACTGGATGATGAGGCAAAAATAACTGTTATCCGTAACGGAAAAGAAACGACTGTAACTGTTAAATTGACTAAATCAACACAGGAATTAAGTAAAAAACAATAATTTATCCTTAACACACCTTTACAAGAATGTAAAGGTGTGTTATTTTATATAGAGTATGGAAAAATTATATCATTTACCTATTCAGAGTATTTATCCCAATCCTTATCAACCTCGGACAAATTTTTCTAATGAAAAATTGACAGAACTTGCTGCCTCAATCAAAGAAAATGGTTTGATTCAACCCATCATTGTTCGAAAATCATCAGTTGTGGGCTATGAATTAATTGCAGGAGAAAGACGTTTACGCGCCTGTAAACTTGCAGGTTTATCTGAGATACCTGCTATCATTAAAAGTTTGTCTGATAGCCAAATGCGCTACCAAGCCATTATTGAAAATCTACAACGTGAAGACCTCAATCCTATTGAGGAGGCTCAATCTTATCAAGATTTAATCAATCGTGGTATGAAGCATGAAGAAATAGCACAAATTATGGGAAAATCACGTCCTTATATTAGCAACAGTGTACGGTTGTTACAACTTTCTTCAGGTTTAATTGAGGCACTTAAAAACGGTAGTCTTTCATCTGGCCACGCACGTCTTCTCTCAAAATACTCAGAACAAGAACAGGAAGCTTGGCTAAAGCGGATTCTTGCAGAAGAAATTTCTGTTAGAAAATTAGAAAAGTTACTACAGGCAAAATCAAAAAAATCAACTACAAAAAATAATCTATTTTTACAAGAAGAAGAAAAAAAACTTGAAAAATATCTTGGAACCAGAGTCTCCATCAAAATGATTAATAAGCAAAGTGGGAAGATTCAAATTCATTTTTCAAACGAGGAAGAATATCAACGAATTATTAACAGTCTAAAATAAGACTGTTATTTTTATTTTTACAAAACACAGATTTATCCACTAGATCATTTCAAAGGAACCTCATAAACTAAAAGTAATCTCTTCTTTTCCACAAATTGTGGAAAACTCTTGTTTACAATGTGAATTATCTTTCACAAGTTGTGGAAAACTTTTGTCATTTATGGTAAAATGATAATTAGCTTAAAAGTTGAGAGGAGGAAAAATGAAACAAGAAGACCTATTTTGGAATCGATTCGTTGATTTAGCACGTGAAAAATTAAATGCAGCTGCTTTTGAACACTTTGTATTAGAAGCTAAACTATTAGAGATTAGGCAAAAAAAAGTCACTATTTTCCTTGATGCAGAATATAAGGCTCTTTATTGGGAAAGTAATATTGAGGGCTTAATCATTACAGCAGGATTTGAAATTTATTCTGACAAATTGGACATTGAATATGTGTTCGAACTACCAGCTTCTAAAACAAATAGGCAGAATGCTCCCCTTAACCACACGGAAACATCTGAACCAGTGGCTCCTTTTAATAGAACTCACTCTACGGATACTGGTCTACAGGCTCGTTACGTATTTGATAACTTTATTCAAGGAGCAGGAAATCGGATGGCCACAGGAGCGGCACTAGCGGTTGCTTCTAATCCTGGGGGCTATTATAACCCTTTGTTCATTTACGGCGGTCCTGGTTTAGGAAAGACGCACCTCCTAAATGCGGTTGGAAATGAAATGTTAGTTAACTTTCCAACATCAAGAGTCAAATATATCTCAACTGAAAATTTTTTAAATGAATTTACTAAGCATATACGTTTAGGAGAAATGGAAAATTTCCGTGAAATTTATCGAAATTTAGACTTACTTTTGATTGATGATATTCAATTTTTATCTTTTGGAACAAGAAAGACTGAGACTGAAAAAGAACTTTTTAATATTTTCAACGAGCTTTATGATAATGAAAAGCAAATTATTTTAACGAGCGACCGTAGTCCTGCACATTTAGATAACCTTGATGAGCGACTAAAATCTCGTTTTAGTTGGGGATTAACAACTGATATTACCCCTTATGATTTTGAGACACGTATTGCTATCTTGAAAAGTAAAATTGAACACTTGAATTATACTTTTCCAAGAGAAACATTGGAATATTTAGCAGGACAATTTGTTTCTAACGTTCGGGAGTTGGAAGGAGCATTAAATGATATCAAACTTTTAGCTTCCATCAAAAATCTTAAAACGATAACCATCGACTCTGCCGCAGAAGCTATTCGCGCACGCAAGCAAGATGTTGCACACCCTGTCATCATTCCAATCGAAAAAATTCAGACAGAAGTAGGAAATTTTTACGGTGTCAGTGTGAAAGAAATGAAAGGCAGTCGAAGAGTTCAAAATATTGTTTTAGCTCGTCAGGTGGCTATGTATCTAGCACGTGAATTGACAGATAATTCTCTTCCAAAAATCGGCAAAGAATTTGGTGGAAAAGATCATACCACTGTTATCCATGCTTACAGTAAAATAAAAGAAGCAATTGAGGTAGATGATACACTGCGTCTTGAAATTGAAAATATCAAAAAGAAGATTAACTAACTTTCATTAAGTTTTCCACAAGTTAGTCACATTGACTAAAACTTTGTGTAACAAGGAATAGAATATTTTTCCACAGAATACACAAGACCTACTATTACTACTAAAATCTTAAGACTATAAATAATAAAAAGGAGCCTTTATGTTAAATTTTTCTATTAATAAAAACTTTTTCTTACATGCTTTAACCATTACTAAACGTGCTATTAGCCATAAAAATGCAATTCCTATCTTATCAACAGTAAAAATTGAAGTTTCTCAAGAAGGAATGACATTAATTGGCTCAAATGGGCAAATTTCCATTGAAAATTTTATTTCTGTTAAAGACGAAAATGCAGGATTATTAGTCAACGAAATTGGTGGTATTCTTCTTGAAGCGACATTTTTTATTAATGTTGTATCTAGTCTACCAGATGTAACATTGGATTTTAAAGAAATTGAACAAAAACAAGTGGTGCTTGTTAGTGGAAAATCAGAAATTACTCTAAAAGGAAAAGATATAGATCAATATCCGCGAATCCAAGAAGTGGCACCAACTACTCCTTTAACACTACCTACTAGTTTGTTAAAAGAAGTCATCAATCAAACTGCTTTTGCAGCTAGCACTCAAGAAAGTCGTCCAATTTTAACAGGGGTTCATTTTGTTCTAACAGATAACCAACAACTAAAAGCAGTAGCAACCGATTCCCATCGTATGAGTCAGAAAAAATTGAGTTTGGAACAAAATGGCGATAACTTTGACGTTGTTATCCCTAGCCGCTCTCTCCGCGAATTTACGGCTGTTTTTACGGACGATATTGAAAGTGTTGACATCTTCTTTGCTAATAATCAACTTCTCTTTAAGAGCGAAAATATTAGCTTCTACACACGTCTCCTAGAAGGGAATTATCCGGATACTGATCGCCTCATTCCAAGAGACTTTAGCAGTGTTGTAACTTTTGATACAGATAATCTTCGTCACTCCATGGAGCGGGCTCGTCTTTTGTCAAATGCTACTCAAAATGGAACTGTAAAATTAGAAATTGCTAAAGGGATCGTTAGCGCCCATGTCAATTCACCAGAAGTTGGGCGAGTCAATGAAGAAATTGATACCGAGACTATCAGTGGCAATGACTTAACCATTAGTTTTAATCCGACTTATTTGATTGAGGCTCTAAAAGCCATTGACAGCGAAAAAGTAACAATTAGCTTTATCTCAGCTGTTCGGCCATTTACTCTTGTTCCTAGCGAAGATGAGGAAAATTTTATCCAGCTCATTACACCAGTGAGAACGAACTAACATGTATGATTTAGGAAATCTTGTCGAAATGAAAAAACCTCATGCCTGCACGATTAAATCTACAGGCAAGAAAGCCAACTGTTGGGAAATTGTGCGCATGGGGGCTGATATAAAAATTCGCTGTACCAACTGCGACCATGTTGTTATGATGAGTCGCTATGATTTTGAAAGAAAAATGAAAAAGGTTCTTAAATAAAGAACTTTTTCTTGTTCATTATGGTATAATTGAGAAGTTGAAATTGAGAAAAAAGAGGATGAAAATATGGCTTTAACAGCAGGGATTGTCGGTTTACCCAATGTCGGCAAATCAACTTTATTTAATGCAATTACCAAAGCAGGGGCAGAGGCAGCGAATTATCCCTTTGCAACGATTGACCCCAATGTCGGACGTGTAGAAGTTCCAGACAGCCGTCTGGATACATTAACCGAGCTCATCAAGCCACAAAAAAAAGTTCCTACCACATTTGAGTTTACAGATATTGCAGGAATTGTCAAGGGAGCATCAAAAGGAGAAGGGCTGGGAAATAAATTTTTAGCCAATATTCGTGAAGTCGATGCTATCGTGCATGTTGTCCGTGCTTTTGATGATGAAAATGTTATGCGAGAGCAAGGACGCGAGTCGGATTTTGTGGATCCAATGGCGGATATTGAAACGATCAACTTGGAATTGATCTTGGCTGACCTTGAAAGTATCAACAAGCGCTATGCGCGTGTGGAAAAAATGGCGCGGACTCAAAAAGATAAGGATTCGGTAGCAGAATTTAACGTTTTACAGAAGATTAAACTAGTACTTGAAGACGGTTTGTCCGCTCGAACGATTGAGTTCACAGAAGAGGAGCAAAAGATTGTCAGAGGACTTTTTCTCTTGACTACAAAGCCTGTGCTCTATGTGGCAAATGTCAGTGAAGATGAGGTCGCAGAGCCAGAAAATATTGACTATGTCAAACAAATTCAAGATTTTGCAGCGACAGAAAAAGCAGAAGTTGTTGTTATCTCAGCGCGTGCCGAAGAAGAAATTTCAGAATTAGATGATGAAGACAAGATAGAATTTCTGCAAGCTATGGGCTTAGATGAGTCAGGTGTGGATAAACTAACACGGGCAGCTTATCACTTACTTGGGCTTGGAACCTACTTTACAGCAGGTGAAAAAGAAGTGCGTGCTTGGACCTTTAAGCGAGGCATGAAAGCTCCTCAGGCGGCAGGAATTATCCATTCTGATTTTGAAAAAGGTTTTATTCGTGCAGTGACCATGTCTTATGATGATTTGGTTCACTATGGTAGTGAAAAAGCGGTTAAAGAAGCTGGGCGCCTACGCGAAGAAGGAAAAGAATATATCGTTCAAGACGGCGATATTATGGAATTTAGATTTAATGTTTAATCTTAAAAAGAGACAGTCAACAAGGTTGGAAAAGTTTTTCCAACCCTTTTGGCGTTTGTAAAGGAGCAATATGACAAAATTAGTTGTTGGTCTAGGAAATCCTGGAGATAAGTATGTTGAAACTAGGCATAATGTTGGTTTTATGTTAATTGACAAAATGTGTAAAGAACTTGACTTAAAGTTTACAGTAGATAAAATTTTTCAAGTAGAAATAGCATCTACTTTTTTGAATGGAGAAAAAGTGTATTTTGCCAAACCACTCACTTTTATGAATGAGAGTGGTAGAGCTGTTCATGCTCTTTTATCTTACTACGGTTTAGATATTGATGATTTATTGGTGATTTATGATGATTTAGATATGGCAGTTGGTAAAATTCGCTTACGCAGTAAAGGCTCAGCAGGCGGGCATAATGGTATCAAGTCAATCATCAAGCATATAGATAGCCAGGATTTTAAACGCATTAAAATTGGAATCGGTAGACCAAAAGAGGGGATGTCCGTCATTCATCATGTCCTAGGAAAATTCGATAAGGATGATGTTATTTTGATTTTAAATACTCTGGATAAAGTTGACAGTGCTGTAAAGGACTATTTACAAATTCAAAATTTTGAACAAACAATGCAAAAATATAATGGTTAGAAAAATGAACATAGTAGATTTATTTAGTCAGAACCAAGAAGTTTATAATTGGAAGAGAAACTTTAATAAATTATATCGTCAGTTATTGTTAGGATTGTCTTCATCAACCAAAGCTCTTGCTATGGCAGCTAGCTTGGAAGAAACTAGGGAACCTATTTTTATACTAACTGCTACACAAAATGAGGCAGAAAAATTAGCTAGCGATTTGATAAGTTTAGTTGGAGAAGAAAAGGTTTACACTTTTCTTGCAGATGATAATCCTTTATCAGAGTTCGTTTTTGCTTCTCAAGAAAAAACATACAGACGATTGGAAGCATTGAACGTTTTAGTAACTCGTGAGTATCCTGTTTTTATCATTAGTAATGTAGCAGCAAGTCGTTTGTTTTTACCTAATCCTAAAAATTATAAAGAAAATCAGATAAATTTAGCAGTTGGAGCAGAATACGAACTTGACAATCTTGTAAAGATACTAGTAAACGCTGGTTATAAAAAAGTTTCTCAGGTTCTCAGTCAAGGAGAATTTAGTCTACGAGGTGACATTCTAGACATTTTTGAAGTCAGTGAAGACTTGCCTTATCGTATTGAATTTTTTGGAGACGAAATTGACGGCATTCGTACCTTTAATCCAGAAAGTCAAACTTCTTTAGACAATCTAGAACATATCACTATCAATCCTGCAAGCGACCTTTTGCTATCAGAAAATGATTTTTTTAGAGGTCAGAAGCAATTAGAAAAGCTAATTGACAAGTCTGTAAACTCAAACCTAAAATCTTACTTGGAAGAGATTTTAGCAACAAGCAGGGAAAGAAAACTTCATTCTGATATTAGAAAATTCTTATCTTATTTCTATGAAAAAACTTGGACTATTTTAGATTATCTTTCCAAAAATACAATGGTCTTTTTTGATGATTATCCAAAAATTGTAGATAAAGAAGAACAGTTTGAATTAACATTAGCTAATATCTTGACAGAAGATTTACAAAATAGTAAAGCTACTTCTGAACAAAAATACTTTGCTGAAAATCTTCAAGAGCTGAGAAAACGAAAACCTGCTACTTTCTTTTCTAATTTTCATAAGGGACTAGGCAATTTAAAATTTGATGCCTTGTACCAGCTTCATCAATATCCTATGCAAGATTTTTTTAGCCAATTTTCACTTTTGAAAGAAGAAATAGCACGCTATAAAAAATCAAACTATACTGTTATTTTGCAGGCAAATTCATCATCAAGTTTACAGACTTTACAAAAAAGTTTACAAGAATATGAAATTGATTTGAATTATATCAATGATAAGCACATTTACAAAAATGCTGTTCAGTTGGTTCAAGGCAATCTCAGTCAAGGTTTTAATTTTGTCGATGAAAAAATTGTTCTGATTACAGAATATGAGATTTTTCAAAAGAAGATCAAGCGAAAAATTCGTCGTCAAAATATTTCAAATGCTGAGCGCCTGAAGGATTATAATGAATTAGAAAAGGGCGATTACGTTGTTCATAACATCCATGGTATCGGTCGTTATTTAGGGATTGAAACGATAGAAGTAGCTGGTATTCACCGCGATTATTTGACAATCCAGTACCAAAATGCAGACAAAATTTCTATCCCAGTCGATCAAATCAATCTACTGTCTAAGTATATTGCTAGTGACGGAAAAACTCCTAAAATCAATAAATTAAATGACGGTCGTTTTCAAAGAACCAAGCAAAAAGTGCAGCATCAAGTTGAGGATATTGCTGACGATTTGATAAAATTATATGCCGAACGTAGTCAGCTGAAAGGATTTCAGTTTTCCACAGATGATGTTCATCAGGAAGAATTTGACCAGGACTTTCCTTATGTGGAGACATCAGACCAGCTGCGCAGTATCAAGGAAGTCAAAAAAGATATGGAAAGTAGTCGTCCTATGGATCGACTACTAGTTGGTGATGTGGGCTTTGGTAAGACAGAAGTCGCTATGCGGGCTGCTTTCAAGGCGGTAAATGACCATAAGCAAGTAGCTATTTTAGTGCCGACGACCGTTTTGGCTCAGCAACATTTTACAAATTTCAAAGAACGGTTTAATGATTTTGCTGTCAATGTTGATGTTTTAAGTCGTTTTAGAACTAAAACGGAGCAAAAAACGGTCTTAGAAAAAGTTAAAAAAGGGCAGATAGACATTATTATTGGCACTCATCGGCTTTTATCAAAAGATGTTGAATTTGCTGATTTAGGCTTAATTATCATTGATGAAGAGCAGCGTTTTGGGGTCAAGCATAAGGAAAAATTAAAAGAATTAAAGACCAAGGTAGATGTCTTGACTTTGACGGCTACGCCAATTCCAAGAACCCTGCATATGTCTATGTTAGGCATTCGCGATTTATCTGTTATCGAAACTCCACCGACCAACCGGTACCCAGTCCAGACCTATGTCTTAGAAAACAATGCTACAGTGATTCGTGATGCTATTTTAAGAGAAATGGATCGCAATGGACAGGTTTACTATCTTTACAATAAAGTTGACACGATTGAACAAAAAGTTGCTGAGTTAAAAGAGCTGGTACCAGAAGCAAGCATTGGTTATGTTCATGGTCAAATGAGTGAAATTCGCTTGGAAAATACCTTGCTAGACTTTATCAATGGGCTTTATGATGTCTTAGTAACAACAACCATTATCGAAACAGGAGTTGATATTCCAAACGCTAACACTCTTTTTATTGAAAATGCAGACCATATGGGGTTGTCAACCTTGTATCAACTTCGTGGGCGTGTTGGGCGTAGCAACCGCATTGCTTATGCTTACTTGATGTATCGTCCTGATAAGTCTTTGAGTGAAGTTTCAGAAAAACGTTTAGAAGCGATTAAAGGGTTTACAGAATTGGGTTCTGGTTTTAAAATTGCTATGCGCGATTTATCCATTCGTGGAGCAGGAGATATTTTAGGAAGTTCTCAGTCTGGTTTTATAGATTCTGTAGGTTTTGAGATGTATTCTCAACTTTTAGAGGAAGCTATTTTAAGAAAGCAAGGAAAGGATAAGATTCGGCAAAAAGGGAATACAGAAATATCTCTGCAAATTGATGCTTATCTTCCTAGTGATTATATTTCGGATGAACGACAAAAAATTGAAATTTATAAACGCATTCGTGAGATTGACAGTCGTGTAAACTATGAGCATCTCCAAGATGAACTGATTGACCGCTTTGGAGAGTATCCAGACGTAGTGGCTTACTTATTGGAAATTGGTTTGTTAAAATCTTATACAGACCAAGTTTTTGCGGAACTTGTTGAAAAAAGGCAGCAGACCGTTTTTGTTCGATTTGAAAAGATTTCTCAGCAAATCTTTTTAACACAAGATTACTTTGAGGCTTTGTCAGTGACCAATCTCAAGGCACGAATTGGTGAACAAAATGGTTTACTTGAAGTTATTTTTGACGTCAGAAATAAGAAAGACTATGAAATGTTAGAGGCTTTACTTCAATTTTCTGAAAAATTGGTTGAAATTAAGGGCAGAAAGGGCAAATAAACTTTACAATTCTGTAAAGTTTTGCTTTTTATTCCGAATTTTATCGGAAAAGTGGTAGAATATTAAAAAGAAAATGAGGTAAGAAATGAGATTAGACAAATATTTAAAAGTTTCCAGAATTATCAAAAGACGGCCAGTAGCAAAAGAAGTCGCAGACAAGGGACGAATTAAGGTCAATGGAATTTTAGCAAAAGGTTCAACAGATTTGAAAGTTGATGATCAAATCGAAATTCGCTTCGGAAATAAACTATTGACAGTCAAAGTGCTGGAAATGAAGGATAGCACCAAAAAAGAAGACGCTGTTAAAATGTACGAAATCATTAGTGAAACAAGGATAGAAGAAGATGCCTAAGAATATTGTTCAGTTAAATAATCGCTTTATTCAAGATGAAAATCAACGTCGGCGTTATCTAGAAGAGGAAAGACGTAAGAAAAATCGTTTTATGGGTTGGGTCTTGATTTTAGTGATTTTATTGTTTATTTTGCCAACTTACAACCTAGTGCAGTCTTATCAGACACTTTTGCAAAAGGAAAAACAGTTGACAGAATTGGAGCAGCAATACAAGGATCTAGAAAAATCACAAAAAGAAGAAGCTGCTTTAGCGGCAAGACTGAAGAATTCAGACTATGCTGCCAAGTATGCCCGTGCTCGGTATCAATATTCTAAAGAAGGAGAAGTTATTTATACTATTCCCAATTTATTACCATGAAAAATATCGTAGAAACAGTAAAAAAATTTTTGGCTTACTCAGATGAGAAATCAGAGGATTTAGCTGAGAAAAATCAATCCCTGAGAACAGGAAGACCAAGAGAGGAGAAAAGAGATACCCATGCGTAAAATTTTAGGTTTGTTACTCCTGCCGGTTTTTTTAGGTCCAGGTGTTGTAGTTAGCACAGAAAAAAATGTAGAATTAACAGAAGAACAGCGTTATGTAGCATTTAGTAGCCCTTATGGAAATTATTATACAGATCTACCAAAACACCCTGTGGTAACCTCAAATATTTCAACCTTTAAGGATATTGAATTGAAAGATTTAGTTGGGAATCTTGTACCAAATACGACCTTATCTATTAAGCAATTTCAGGTGAACGCATCAGGTATTCCTGTTTTTCAGTTGACCAATGGGCAGTTTATTGTGGCAGATAAGCGAACTATTATAGATGATGTAATTTTAGAACAAGAAAATGTATCAATAACAAAATGGCTTAAGAAAAATTTTACGGTTTATGAACAACCTTACTTTGCTGGTGTTAAGAAAAAAGCGACAACATTAAAGCCTTATACTAAAGTGACAGTTAGTCAATTAGCAACAACAAACCGAGGTCAATATGCCTTAGTGGATGGTCAAGGATGGGTTGATATCAAAGAACTTTCAGATCAAGATAATCGCATAGAACAAGTTCAGGAATTATTGGATAGTAAATATAACAAAGCTGATTATGGAATTTATGTCAAGCAGTTAGACACAAATCAAGAAGTAGGCATCAATTCAGATCAAGTTTTTTATTCTGCCAGCGTATCTAAACTTCCTTATCTTTACTATGCAGAGAAACTAATTGATGAGGGGAAATTGGATCCTAATAAACCTCTTAAATATATTCCAGAAGTTAATGACTATTCAGGTTCTTATGATCCAGAAGGTAGTGGAAGTTTGCCTAAATCAGCAGATAATAAAGATTATACTGTGGCAGATTTGATGAATCGAGTCGCTAAGGAGTCAGATAATGTTGCTCATAATATCTTAGGCTATTATATTACGAATAAATCAGATAAGACTTTTCAAAAAGAAATTAATCATTTGGCAGAAAAAAAATGGGATGTAGAAAATCGTGAAGTATCAGTACACATGGTTGGTCATATTTTAGAAGCAATTTATGATCAAAATTCTGGACTAGTAGATATCATGTCACAAACTAATTTTGATGATCAACGAATTTCTAAGAATATTTCTGTTAAAGTAGCCCATAAAATCGGAGATGCCTATGATTATAAGCATGATGCCGCGATTATCTACGGACAAACTCCTTTTATTTTGGTTGTTTTCACTAATAATAGTAATTATGACACGATTACTCAAATCGCTGACGATGTTTATGGAGTCCTCAAATAATGGATCAACAATTTTTAAAACATGTGCAGAATAAGTCATATTTTACGAAACACAAACGTGTATTAATTGCTCTATCAGGCGGTCTAGATTCGATGACTCTTTTACATTTTCTTTATCAATATCGTAAGAATTTAGAAATTGAACTAGTCTTAGCACATGTTCATCATGGTCAGCGGCCAGAGTCTGATGAGGAAGCAAAAAAGTTGACCCAGTACGCTAAGCAACTGGAACTTCCTATTTTTGTTGGATATTTTCAAGGAAAATTTTCTGAAGCTGCTGGTCGTGATTTTCGCTATCGTTTTTTTAAAAAGATAATGAGGCAAGAAAATTGTACAGCACTTGTTACAGCTCATCATGCAAACGATCAGGCAGAGACAATTTTTATGCGGCTTTTACGTGGAAGTCGAGTCCGTTTTTTGACTGGAATTAAAGATTGTCAACCGTTTGGAAACGGTGAACTTATTCGACCTTTGTTACCTTTTCAAAAAAAGGAATTTCCGAAAATATGGCACTTTGAGGATCAATCAAATTCCGAAAATACTTATTTGCGTAATCGAATTCGCAATCAATATTTTCCAGAACTGGAACAAGAAAATTCACAGTTTCAAGAATATTTGGTTAATCTTGCAACCGACTTAAACACTTTGCAGCAAACAGTAGACGAACTAACATCGCAATTAGATATAACTGATCTAGCGTTTTTTAAAAGTCAAAGTCAACCTGTACAAGAGACACTTTTAGAAAAATATTTAACTAATTTTCCTGATTTACAACTTGGCCGGGCTCACTTTGAACAAATTTTGCATATCTTAAACAAGAAAGCAAATTATTGTCAACCTCTTAAAAATGGTTACGAATTAATAAAAGATTACCAAAGATTTTTAATTCAAAAAATCGGTCCTAGGACCAATAGTCAATCAAGAGAAGTTTTGCTAGAATATGGAAATATCCTTGAAAAGGATGGTTACAAATTTTCATTTGGTTTTCCCCTTTCTGGCGATCACGTCACAAGTCTAGTGGTTTCACATGAAACACCCGTTCTTTTGAGAAATCGGGAATCTGGTGATTTTTTTCTAAAGAATGGACATCATAAAAAGGTTAGCCGCTTTTTTATTGATCAAAAGATTGCACAAAGAGCAAGAGAAAAAGCGCTTATTATTGAACAAGATGGCCAAATTCTAGGAATTGCAGGTTTAGTGACTGGTGATTTGAGTCAAAAACTAAAAAGTGATATAATGAAAAGTAAACTATATATCCAAAAATTAGATAGGTAAGAATATGTTAGAACAAGACATAAAAAAAGTTCTCATCTCTCACGATGAAATTGTTGTCGCAGCTCAGCAATTAGGAGCTCAACTTACACATGATTATCAAGATAAAAATCCTATTTTAGTTGGTATTCTTAAGGGTTCCATTCCTTTCATGGCAGAATTAATCAAGCATATTGATACTCATATTGAAATGGATTTTATGATCGTTTCTAGTTATCATGGTGGTACTGAAAGTAGCGGGAAAGTTAAAATTATCAAGGATCTAGATCAGGATGTTGCTGGTCGTCATGTTCTTTTTGTGGAAGATATTATTGATACGGGTCGTACTTTGAATGATTTGTGTGGACTTTTTGCTTTTAGACAGGCAGCTTCTATCAAAATTGCAACACTGTTGGACAAACCAGAAGGGCGTGTAGTAGAAATTGAACCAGATTATACTTGTTTTGAAATTCCAAATGAGTTTGTTGTAGGATATGGTTTGGACTATGAGGAAAATTACCGTAATCTTCCTTATGTAGGTGTGCTAAAAGAAGAAATTTATACAAGATAGGTGTTAAAAAATTTAGATGAAAAATAAACGTAATAATGGATTTGTGAAAAATCCCATTCTTTATCTCCTAATGATTGCTGTGTTGATAACAGGTTTCCAATATTTCTTTGCGGGTAGTCAATCAGCTAGAAGCCAACAAATCAACTATACAGAGTTGGTTAAAGAGATTGAAAACGGGAATGTAAAAGATATTAGTTATCAGCCAAATGGTAGCATTATTGAAGTTTCTGGAACCTATAAAAAAGCTAAAAAAATAAAAGATGATACAGAAATTAAATTTTTCACTCCATCTAGCTTGACAGCCTCAAAATTTACAACAGTAATTTTACCATCGGATTCATCTATTTCAGCTCTACAAAATCTTGCTAGCGAAAAAGGGGTAACCGTCAACATTAAACGTGAGAGCTCTAATGGAATGTGGCTTAATCTCCTAATTTCTGTTGGGCCACTTGTGATTTTCATGTTTTTCATGTTTTCGATGATGAATCAGGGTGGCGGTGGTGCTCGTGGCGCCATGAACTTTGGGCGTAACAAGGCTCGTACAGCTAGTAAAGAAACAATTAAAGTCAGATTTTCAGATGTTGCAGGTGCTGAGGAAGAAAAGCAAGAATTAGTTGAAGTTGTAGACTTTCTAAAGGATCCAGAACGTTATAAAAAACTAGGTGCACGTATTCCTGCGGGTGTTCTTCTTGAAGGACCTCCAGGAACCGGTAAGACCCTTCTTGCTAAAGCAGTTGCCGGTGAAGCTGGTGTGCCATTCTTTAGTATTTCAGGTTCAGACTTTGTTGAAATGTTCGTCGGTGTTGGTGCTAGCCGTGTTCGTTCTCTCTTTGAAGATGCGAAAAAAGCAGGGCGTGCCATTATTTTCATTGATGAAATTGATGCTGTCGGACGCCAACGTGGTGTAGGTCTCGGTGGTGGAAATGACGAACGTGAACAAACTCTCAATCAACTTTTGATTGAAATGGATGGTTTTGAAGGTAATGAAAGTATCATTGTTATTGCTGCAACCAACCGTAGTGATGTTTTAGATCCAGCCCTTCTTCGCCCGGGACGTTTTGACCGTAAAGTTTTGGTTGGTCGTCCAGACGTTAAGGGACGCGAAGCTATCTTACGTGTGCATGCTAAAAATAAACCGCTGGCTGATGACGTTGATTTGAAGTTAGTGGCGCAGCAAACTCCTGGTTTCGTTGGTGCAGACTTGGAAAATGTTCTTAATGAAGCAGCTTTGGTTGCTGCTCGTCGGAATAAAAAGGTTATCGATGCCGACGATATTGATGAAGCAGAAGATCGTGTTATTGCTGGACCGTCTAAGAAAGATAAAGAAGTATCAGAACGCGATCGTCAAATGGTTGCCTATCATGAAGCTGGACATACCATTGTCGGCCTAGTCTTATCAAACGCGCGTGTCGTTCATAAGGTAACGATTGTACCGCGTGGTCGTGCAGGTGGTTACATGATTGCCCTGCCAAAAGAGGACCAAATGCTTCTGTCAAAAGAAGATATGAAAGAGCAACTTGCAGGTCTAATGGGTGGGCGTGTTGCTGAAGAAATTATCTTTAATGTACAGACAACAGGTGCTTCAAATGACTTTGAGCAAGCTACTCAAATGGCGCGAAGCATGGTAACTGAATATGGAATGAGTGAAAAACTCGGACCTGTTCAATATGAAGGAAATCATGCGATAATGCCGGGTGCTTACAGTCCTCAGAAAGCTATTTCTGAGCAAACGGCTTATGAAATTGATGAAGAAGTACGTAGTTTGTTGAATGAAGCGCGCAATAAGGCTGCTGAGATTATTCAAGCTAATCGTGAAACACACAAATTGATTGCCGAGGCTCTTCTCAAGTATGAAACACTTGATAGTCATCAAATTAAATCTCTTTATGAAACAGGTAAAATGCCTGATGATACAGAAAATGAAAACGAAGAAGCACATGCTCTTTCTTACGATGAAATAAAATCAAAAATGGAAGAACAATCTTGATATATAATCCGTACCCTTAAATATGAGTACGGATTTTTCTATCCTGAAATGTCATCGTCACCTATTTTCTAAACAGATAAATGCTTTAAAAATACATTATAGAAAAATATAAGTGGTTGGCTCATTTTTTTGATAAACTGTATTTGCTTATACTATTAAAAAGGAGACAAACATGAAGATTGCTTTTAAAAATCTTTATTCAAAAGTGGAACCTATTGTGTTAAATTGCAGCAAGCAGTATAATCTGTCTAATTGGCGGATAGTAGACTGGAAACAAGAGGGAGAACTTGTTCTTTATAATCTTTTGTTAAAGCAACCATCTCTTGTTTATACATCTGAATTTCTTCCACTTTGTTTTAGAATAACCTTTCATCGTCATATTATTTCTATCATAAATAGTATAGAAAATAAGGAGTAATGATTTTATTTTCACATAAAGTCGAGAGTATTTTTAAAAATTATAGTTTTTTTAAAAAAACTGTTGACAAAGACAAAGAACTTGGTATAATAGTATTTGTCTTTGTGGAATGGTCCGTTGGTCAAGGGGTTAAGACACCGCCTTTTCACGGCGGTAACACGGGTTCGAATCCCGTACGGACTATATAATCCGCCATAGCTCAGTTGGTAGTAGCGCATGACTGTTAATCATGATGTCGTAGGTTCGAGTCCTACTGGCGGAGTAATTTATTTAAACCTTGTTAGCTCAGGGTTTTTATTTATTAATTATATATCAGTAATCATTGTTATAAATTTAATTCTTTGTCAAAATTGATAAAAAGATCTTGACAAGTTGTTTATGTGATGATATACTGATATAGTTGTCCCTGAGGCAGCAGTAGACCTTTGAAAACTGAACAAGACGAACCAATGTGCGGGGGGTTATACTGAGAGGTATGACTCGTCAAACAAAAGAAAAACAATAAATCTGTCGGTGGACAGAATGAGTGTAGACTCAAACTAATTATATGAGAGTTTGATCCTGGCTCAGGATGAACGCTGGCGGCGTGCCTAATACATGCAAGTAGAACGCAGAGGATTGGTGCTTGCACTAATCTAATGAGTTGCGAAC
>NZ_KB904370.1 GCF_000380065.1 Streptococcus massiliensis DSM 18628
ATGATAGAAGGCGTGGAAGTGACAATCCTCCAAAGTATTCACCACTTTTTCAATCGTAAAGACGAGATGGTCTTGTGGCAAGAAAGAACTGATTTCTAGTGGTAAAGTTGTTTGATTTGTGTTATAGTGAATATGCATGGGATAGCCTTTCTAAATGGTTTATTGTGCAATTCTATTTTACCAAGACTATCGCAACCATGCAAAAAAGCAACGGATTTGCCGTTGCTTTTTTTGGAGATAAGGGACTATTGTCCCAGGCTCTTTTTTGTTTATCTTTGCTGGGAGGAAGAGTTGTTTGTCCCAGCTCTGCTATTTGTATTATTTTCTGCTCCACTAGTAGAACTTGACTGAGTAGTCGAAGATTGAGGAGTAGATGTGCTAGAATTTGCATCAGAAGAAGGTGCTGAAGAACTACTTTCGGACGATGTAGAAGAAGTCCAATACTGATTTGTATTATGAGTATTTGCCCCACTTAGGAACACGTAAGAACCACTTCGATAAAGTCCACTTGGCATTTCAAAGTCTTCATTACCATTTGATTCTAGATAACTCATCATTGCTTTGTATACGCTAGAAGCAACCTTCACTCCGTCATCAAGAACTGGTGTTAGGCGATTAGAGTAACCTGTCCAAACAGCCATTGAGTAGTTTGGTGTATAACCTACAATCAACTCGTCAGGAGTGACAATACTAGAGCTATAAGGACTCTTTGTGAGTTGTGAAAGTTCACTATCTGCATAGTTTGATGTACCGGTTTTAACCGCTTGGTAAATTCCAGAGATGTAAGCATCTGTCCCTGTACCCTGGGTAATAACTGTTTTAAGCATATCAGTCATCATGTAGGCAGTCGTTTCTTTCATGGCACGGCTACCCTTGCTACCAAACTCTTTTGAAGTGCCATCGCTAAAGACAACACGGTTTACGTAAGAAGGTTTATGATAGGTTCCTCCATTGGCAAAGGCAGCATAGGCAGTTGCCATTTTTTCACTGCTAGCTCCATATTGCTTGCTAGATTCAGTTGTATTACTTGAAATAGCATTTGCATAAACCATTTCAGGATAGTTAATCCCAAGTCCATTAAGGAATTTAAGAGAATCTTTGAGCCCGACGGCCTCTAGAGTCCGAACTGCAGGAGTGTTCCGAGATTGAGCAAGCGCATATTGAATAGTGATATTACCAAAGTAACGCATGTCCCAGTTATAGACAGGGGTTGAAGTACCTGGATAGTAATAAGGTGAGTCACTTACCATAGCAGCAGTAGAGGTATAAATTTCATTTTCTATTGCTGGTGCATAATCTGTGATTGGCTTCATAGTAGAACCCCAATCGCGGTTGGTTTCAACAGCTTGGTTAGTACCAAAGGATACATTCGAAGATTGATTTCGACCACCGAGTTGGGCAATAACCTTACCAGTCTTAACATCAACAACAGTTGATGCAACTTGTAGTTCACTGTCTGGGTAGTAGACATAACTATCTGTATTATAAATTTCCCAGAGTTGTTTTTGCGCTTCGGTATTTACATTTGTATAAACTTCCATACCTGTAGTCAAAAGGTTGTAACCTGTCTCGGTTTGGACTTGCTCAATGACCTGTTTGAGATAATTATCCATATAGGCTGGATAACTAGCAGAGCTCTTGAGAGATTGCAGGCCGTCCGTTACAGGAGTGTTGATAGACTGCTCATACTGTTGAGCGGTGAGGTATTTCATTTTGTACATCTCGTTTAAAACGAGATTACGGCGCTTAGTGGCAGCTTCTGGCTGGGTGTAAGGGTCGTATTGGTTAGGAGCTTGAGGCATACCTGCTAACAAGGCTAACTGCGGAATTGTTAAATCATTTAAGTTTTTGCCATAGTAACTTTGAGCAGCCGTTTGCATTCCATAGTTTCCGTTAGACATGTAAACTTTATTGATGTAATAAGTTAAAATTTCCTGCTTGGTCGCTTTGCGTTCCAATTTAGTTGCTAGAATAGCCTCTTGAATTTTCCGTGACAAGGTCTGGTCAGACGAGGAAGTTGAAAAATAAGTCAATTTAATCAACTGTTGGGTCAGAGTAGACCCTCCTTGTTTCCCAGAACGCACCAGATTGTTCAAAAATGCTCCAGCAATCCGAATTGTATCAACCCCACGGTGATCAAAGAAACGGTGATCTTCAATCGCGACAATGGCATGAACCAAATCAACCGGAATATCACCAGCTGTTGCATTGACTCGCTTTTCAGATCCCAAATCAGCGATTAAATTATTCTGGCTATCATAGATTTTACTGGATGTTGTTGCAACCAGCTTATCTTCTGAAAGTTTGGGTGTTTTGGCTGAATAGTAGAGAAATAAACTACCACCGATAGCCACTGCCAAAAGGAATAGAGTAATAAGTCCAATAGCTGCTAGTTTTAAGGCAGTCAGCATATTTTTTTTAGTCATAAAATACCACCTAGTAAATGTTTTTCAATCAATTCGAGATAAGGAACGCTGGGCAGGTTATGTGGTTCTATAAGATACCCATGCGTTTTAATGTAATCTAAAGGCATCGATTTGCCCCCCTGATCCATTTGATAAAAGTCAATCAGATACGGAGCAGGAAGTAAGTAAGTTTCGCTCAAAGAGGCAAAATGCAGAAGTACAAAACAAATTCCCTTTTGCTCAACGACCTGCTGCATATGTTCAATCTGATGAGCATGGAAATTTTTCATAGGCATAGATCGTTTTTGTCGTGTTTCCTTGGCTTCAAAGTCAATATAGTGTCCCTTGTAGACACCAGAATAGTCTGTTGTTGAAGCTTGACGAAAGTAAGCTTCAACAATTTTGGCTCGACTTCGTTGTGGATAATCAACTTTAACAATCTGAATGGGTGTCGGCTTTTTATGAATGACCGCAAGCCCCTTGCTCAAATAATAGTTATTGGTTTCGTTGATCATCTTTTCAAAAGACATACCGCGATTGGCGAAATTGATCACCTGTTCTTTAGGTCGCATTTTTAACTTTTTAGAGACGATCTTGTGGGGATAGTTGACCATGAGCCTCCTTCTTGATACAATAACATCACTCTATTATACCATAAAATAAAGAGAAAGGGGGATTTTATGGCTAGTGTCTTGGTAACAGGTTATCGTGCCTCTGATTTAGGTATACATAATGACAAAGATATTCGAGTAAAAATTATCAAAACTGCCATTAAACGGGATTTGCTTCACTTTTTAGAAGAGGGAGTAGATTGGCTTGTTTTTACGGGAAATTTAGGCTTTGAATTTTGGGTACTTGAAGTCGCAAAGAAATTACAGAAAGATTATCCTTTTCAAATGGCAACCATCTTTCCGTTTGAAAATCATGGAGAACGTTGGAATGAAGCGAATCAGTTGAAACTTGTCGCTTTTAAACAAGTAGATTTTACCAAGTATGCTTTTCCTCGTTATGAAAATCCCAGTCAATTCCGTGAATACAATCAGTTTCTTATTGACAACACAGATGCAGCTTATCTTTTTTACGATGAAGCAAACGAAACGAATTTGAAATATTTCTACGATTTAGCACGCAAGCAAGAGAATTATCCTATCAAAAGATTACACTTTGATGACTTAAATGAAATTGTAGAAACTTTTTACGAAAATTGATGGGTTTACCTTGATTTTTGTTTGTTGTTTTGTATATAATAGTTATGACAAACTAGATTGGAGAGAGAGATGGCAAGTATTATTTTCACACCAAAAGATATTTTTGATCAAGATTTTAAAGGTAGTGTTCGCGGCTATAGTAAACAAGAAGTAGATGGATTTTTGGATGATGTCATCAAAGATTATGAGACCTATGAGGCTCTTGTTAAGGAACTTCGTGAAGAGAATGCTCGTCTGAAAGAAAGTTTGAATGTTGCTGCTAACCGTGCCAGAGAAGAGGCTGTTTCTCCCAACCCAGCAGCTAATCGTGTGGAAGTACCACAGACAACAGGTAGCGTGACCAACTTTGATATTCTCCGTCGTCTGAATCGCTTGGAAAAAGAAGTATTTGGCAAGCAAATCATGGAAAATGATTCTACTTTTCAATAAAAACTAGCAGACAAGTGCAATTTTTGGATAATCGCATGGAAAGCATATTTTCATGAGGAAAGTCCATGCTAGCACTGGCTGTGATGCCAGTAGTGTTTGTGCTAGGCGAAACCATAAGCCTAGGGACGAGATTTCGTTACGGCGGTCGAAGGGGCTAAGTCTTTGATAAGTCCTAATAGACCTGAAAGTGCCACAGTGACGTAGTTTTTGTGGAAACGCAAAAAGTGGAACGCGGTAAACCCCTCAAGCTAGCAACCCAAACTTTGGTCGGGGCATGGAGTGCGTGGAAACGAACATAGCACTCTGACTGGAAACAGTAGACAGATGATTATCGAAGGAAGTAAGACCTAGTTGCTTCTGGAACAAAACATGGCTTATAGAAAATTGCATATAGGTTGGCTAGCGTATGCTAGCTTTTCTTTTGAGGGTACTAATGAAAGAAAATTTTAATTTAATAGCGACGGCAGCGGCTGGTTTGGAAGCAGTGGTCGGTCGAGAAATTAGAGATTTGGGCTTGGATTGTCAGGTTGAAAATGGGCGCGTGCGCTTTGTGGGCGATGTCAAGACCATTATTGAAACCAACTTATGGTTGCGCGCAGCAGACCGCATCAAGATTGTGGTTGGCACCTTTCTGGCTAAGACTTTTGAGGACTTATTTCAAGGAGTTTTTGCCCTTGACTGGGAAAATTATTTGCCGTTGGGTGCTAAGTTTCCCATTGCCAAGGCCAAGTGCGTCAAGTCGAAACTACACAATGAGCCCAGTGTTCAAGCCATTTCTAAAAAGGCCATTGTCAAAAAATTGCAGCGCCATTATGCGCGACCAGAAGGGGTGCCCTTGCAGGAAAATGGGGCAGAGTTTAAAATTGAAGTTTCTATCTTGAAGGATCAAGCGACGGTCATGATTGATACGACAGGATCTAGCCTCTTTAAGCGCGGTTATCGGACAGAAAAAGGTGGAGCACCGATTAAGGAAAATATGGCAGCGGCTATTTTGCTTCTATCCAACTGGTATCCAGATAAACCCTTGATTGACCCGACTTGTGGCTCAGGAACTTTCTGTATTGAGGCGGCCATGATTGGGCTTAATATAGCGCCGGGGCTGCAGCGCCACTTTTCTTTTGAAGAATGGAACTGGGTGGATAAGGAGCTTATCAAAACTTGTCGAGCAGCGGCTTATGCTCAGATGAAGCAAGAGCTAGAGCTTGATATTTCAGGCTCAGACCTTGATGCTCGGATGATTGAGATTGCTAAAAGCAATGCCGAAGCGGCAGGTGTAGCGCAGCAGATTAGCTTTAAGCAGATGCGCTTGCAGGACTTGCACACGGATAAAATCAACGGCGTCATCATCTCCAATCCACCTTACGGGGAGCGACTTTTGAATGATGAAGCTGTCACTAAGTTGTATCAAGAAATGGGGGCGACTTTTGCGCCGCTCAAAACTTGGAGCAAGTTTATTTTAACCAGTGATGAGGCTTTTGAGGAGAAATTTGGTCGTCAAGCCGATAAAAAACGGAAACTCTATAATGGAACCTTGAAGGTTGATTTGTATCAATATTTTGGCCAGCGAGTCAAACGTCAGTTAGATTAGAAAGGGAATTTCATGAGCAAGGCAGAACAATACAAGCAAGATGAGCAGTCGTTGGATTTTGAAAAGGCGACAGAGATGACAGTTGGTGAAGCAACACGCAAGAGCGAGGAAATTGCTGCGGGAGTTACAGAACAAGATTCTGCGCTTGAAAAGTATATTAAACAGCATCGTGCAGAAATTGAAGCTGGTAAGTTTGGTGCAAAGCAACAACCATCTAATCAATTAGCAGACTTTATCCAAGAACAGCGTCAAGAGGGAGACTTTGCACGTCAGACAAAAGAGACGGCTGAACAAGAAGAATTTGAAGTTCCTACAGAACCCGCCATGGCTGCGAGTGAGCAATCAGCTTCTCCAGCTAATGCAGATGATGCAGAGTCTGCCTCAGAGCCTAAGGCATTGATAGAGGCAGTCTTGGATGAAATTCCTGTAACGACGACACAGGAACCATCAACTGAAAGTCAAGTGAGGACAGCTCCTAGTCCTGTGGAAGAAAAAATTGAAGAATACGATTGGGCTGACGAAGAAAAGGATAGGAAAAGAAAACGCTATTTCCTTTATGGAGGGCTAGTTCTGGCAGCTGTCGTCCTGATTGGTGGTTCAATTATTGCTTACAATTTATCAAGTTCGCGTAGTAATTCAGGAAAAGTGACGGTATCAAGCAGTTCGAGCAGTAAAATATCAACTTCTTCCTCTTCTAGTTCTTCAACTGCTAGTCAAGAAAAGGCTTTTACAGACCTCTACAACACTTTCTTTACTGACGATCAGCATACCAGCTTAAAAAATAGTAGCTTTGGAGAATTGGACAAGCTCAAAGCACTTCTTGATAAACTAAGTGGTACAGCCAAATATGACACCTATAAGAAACAATATGATGATTTGGTCAAGCAAATAACGGCTATTCAGTCTGTCAATGCTCAATTTAAAACAGCAGCGATTACTGACGGTAATTTAGATAGTAATGCTCAGGTTAAGAGTGATGCTAAGTTTTCTGATACAACAACTGGTAATAATAAGTTAGATCAGCTGCTCAGCTCTGCTATCAGTCAAGGTCGTAGTCAGCTAGCGCCTGCCCCTGCACCACAAACAGGAGGAGTAGATACAAATGCTGCCAGTGCACCAGCTGCGACAGCTCCAGCTACATCAAATTCTACGGTTAATGGTGTGACCTTGCAGCGTAATCTCAGCCGTGTACCTTACAATCAGGCAGCACTTGATGATGTGAATAATCCAGCTTGGAACTTCAATCCAGGTGTTTTGGAAAATATTTTGAATATTTCGCGCCAGCGTGGGTACTTCACAGGAGATAACTATATTTTAGAACGTGTTAATATTATTAATGGCAATGGTTACTATAATCTTTTCAGATCAGACGGTACTTATCTTTTCAGTATTAACTGTAAGACAGGTTATTTCGTTGGGAATGGTAAAGGTTACGCAGAAGATTTAGATTACTAAATAAAAAGGCCTCGGTTTAACCGAGGCTTTGTATTTTATACAATATGGCGCTCAAAGGCATCATCGGAAATACCTTGTGAGAGGATAAGTTTTGCCCATTCCTTAGCAGAAAAGAGGCTGTGATCCTTATAATTTCCGCAAGATTCAATCGTAGTTCCCGGCACCTCTTCCCAGGTGGTGCTCTCAGCGATTTCTTCCAAGCAAGATTTAATGACTTGGGCAATCTCTGTCGGGCTGTGTTGTCCCCACATAATCATGTGAAAACCAGTGCGGCAGCCAAAGGGCGAGCAGTCAATCAAACCGTCGATGCGCTGTCTAATGAGCATGGCAAGCAGGTGCTCAATCGTATGTAGACCAGCCGTGGGAATGGAGTCTTCATTGGGCTGCACCAAGCGAATATCATAGTTGGAAATGATGTCGCCTTTAGGCCCAGTCTCCTCGCCAATCAAGCGGATATAGGGCGCTTTGACAATAGTGTGGTCTAGTTCAAAACTTTCAACAATAACTTCTTTGGTCATGGTTTCTTTTTCCTTTTTATAAAAATTTTCTAAACCTATTGTAGCATAAAGATGAGAGAATTTTGAGCGGAAAACGCTTGCGATTTTCAAGAAATTAATTTGTGAATTTTTTGTTTTTGTGTTAAAATAATAAGGAATTGTTAAATTCAGATTAAACACATAAAGAGGTAAAAATATGGAGCCATTTTTAGCTACTATTTTTGCCGGTATCGTGGGTTTAGGTATTGGGTATGTGAGTATCTCAGTCAAGATGAAATCATCTCAAGAGGCTGCAGAGCTGACACTCTTAAATGCTGAACAAGAAGCAACCAATTTACGCGGACAAGCAGAGCGCGAGGCAGACTTGATTGTCAAGGAAGCTAAGCACGAGAGCAAGTCGCTTAAAAAAGAAGCACTTTTGGAGGCAAAAGAAGAAGCCAGAAAATATCGAGAAGAAGTGGAGGCTGAGTTTAAATCAGAACGTCAGGAACTTAAGCAGATTGAAAGTCGTTTGACAGAACGGGCTACAAGTCTTGATCGTAAAGATGACAACCTCACCAATAAAGAAAAAACACTCGATCAGAAAGAACAAAGTCTTTCTGACAAAACTAAACACATTGATGCTCGGGAAAAAGAGTTAGTTACTTTAGAGCAGAAAAAAGAAGAAGAACTAGAGCGAGTTGCTTCCCTTTCACAGACGGAAGCACGTGAGATCATTCTCAATAAAACCGAGGATGATTTATCAAAAGAAATCGCTACCCGCATCAAGGAAGCGGAGCAAAATATCAAGGAACGCTCAGATAAGCTTGCTAAGGATATTTTGTCACAGGCCATGCAGCGTATAGCTGGAGAGTTCGTTGCAGATCAGACTAACTCTACCGTCCATCTGCCAGATGACAGCATGAAGGGACGGATTATCGGACGTGAGGGTCGTAATATTCGAACTTTTGAAAGTTTGACAGGGATTGATGTAATTATTGATGATACACCAGATGTTGTCACTCTTTCTGGTTTTGACCCTGTTCGTCGGGAAATTGCCCACATGACCATGGATGCGCTGTTGAAGGACGGTCGTATTCATCCGGCACGGATTGAGGAATTGGTTGAAAAGAACCGTCAAGAAATGGATAATCGCATTCGTGAGTACGGTGAAGCTGCCGCTTATGAAATCGGTGCACCTAACCTTCATCCAGATTTGATGAAGATTATGGGTCGTTTGCAGTTTCGGACAAGTTATGGACAAAATGTTTTGCGGCATTCGATTGAAGTTGCGAAACTCTCTGGGATTATTGCTAGCGAACTGGGTGAAAATGCTGCCCTTGCTCGCAGAGCAGGTTTCCTTCATGACATTGGAAAAGCCATTGACCGTGAAGTAGAAGGTAGCCACGTTGAAATTGGGACAGAGCTTGCACGTAAGTACAAGGAGCACCCAATTGTCATTAATACAATCGCTAGCCACCACGGAGATGTGGAACCTGAAAGTGTCATCGCGGTTATTGTTGCAGCGGCAGATGCTTTAAGTGCAGCTCGTCCAGGGGCACGGAGCGAATCGCTTGAAAATTACATTAAGCGTCTACAAGATTTGGAAGAAATTGCCAATAGCTTTGATGGGGTTAAAAATAGCTTTGCACTTCAAGCTGGACGCGAGATTCGGATTATGGTCAATCCTGGTCAAATCAAGGATGATAAGGTTACCGTTTTGGCACATAAAGTTCGAGAAAAAATCGAAGCAAATTTGGAATATCCAGGTAACATTAAAGTTACTGTTATTCGTGAACTGCGGGCAGTTGATTATGCTAAATAAAAAGGGAGCTGGCATGCCAGCTCTTTTTGTGCATATTTGAAAAGCGCAATATCCACTGTTATGTCAACCGCTGCGGTGGGCGGGACGCTCGGAGGCATGCCTTCTGAAATCGGAGAATATTTTTTACGTTTTGAAAAAGTCATGAAGCCCAGCGAATTAGAACGAGAAAATTTGCAATTCTATTTGCAATGCTTGAAAAATAGGCAGTTTTTTGTTACACTAGATAAAAGACTATGAAGGAGACAAAATGACGGAACGAGGCTTGTTAATCGTTTTTTCCGGCCCCTCAGGTGTAGGCAAGGGAACAGTTCGACGTGAAATTTTTGAAAGCTCTGATAATCAGTTTCAATATTCGGTATCGATGACGACACGTCCCCAGCGTCCTGGCGAAGTGGACGGCGTGGATTATTTCTTCCGCACACGCGAGGAGTTCGAGGAGTTGATTCGTCAAGGTCAGATGTTGGAATATGCCGAGTATGTCGGGAATTACTACGGAACGCCCCTGACTTATGTCAATGAGACGCTGGATAAAGGCGTCGATGTCTTTCTTGAAATCGAGGTTCAAGGAGCTCTGCAAGTCAAGAAAAAGGTTCCAGATGCGGTCTTTATTTTTTTGACACCACCAGATTTGGAGGAATTGCAAGACCGACTGGTTGGTCGGGGAACCGATAGCGCCGAAATCATTGCCCAGCGGATCGAAAAGGCAAAAGAAGAAATTGCTCTCATGCGCGAGTATGACTATGCTATCGTCAATGACCAAGTACCTCTAGCTGCCGAGCGGGTCAAACGCGTCATCGAGGCAGAACATTTTCGGGTGGAGCGAGTCATCGGTCATTACCAAGATATGTTGGCAGTCCATAGCTCTGTAAGATAAGAAATTAGAAATTAGGTAGAAAAATTATGATGTTAAAACCGTCTATCGACACCTTACTAGATAAGGTGCCGTCAAAGTATTCACTGGTTATTCTGGAAGCCAAGCGCGCCCATGAGTTGGAGTCAGGTGCAAAACCAACGCAAGAATTCAAATCTGTAAAATCAACTCTCCGTGCCTTGGAAGAAATTGAGACCGGCAATGTTGTGATTCACCCAGACCCAGAAGGAAAACGCGAAGCAATTCGCAGACGAGCCGAGGAAGAGCGCCTTCGTAAGGAAGAAGAAGAGCGTAAGATTAAAGAGCAAATTGCTAAAGAAAACGAAGAAGGTGAGAAAATTTAAGGTTGGGGTGACTCAATCTTATTTTTTCTCTTGTATGGAAAACTAGAAAAAGAGGGGGGGAACAGATGCAAGTTGCAAAAGTGATTGTTGACCTGCCTTTGATGCAAACAGATAAGCCTTACAGCTACGCTATTCCAACGGAATTTTCGGATTTGCTGCAAGTAGGCATGCGGGTGCATGTGCCTTTTGGCAAGGGCAATCGTCTTATTCAGGGCTTAGTCTTGGACATTCTGGAGGAAGAAGCGTCTGATCTGAAGGAAATTGTTGAGGTTTTGGACTTCAGCCCGGTGCTAAATACCGAGCAACTGTGGCTGGCAAATGAGCTGCGTAGGAGTGTTTTTTCTTACAAAATTACTCTCTTGAAAGCCATGTTGCCTTCTTTTCTTAACTCTAGCTACGACAAAATTCTTTATCCGACCGAGCAACTTTCTGAGAAAGAGCGCGAGCAGATTTTTGCTGGACAAGATGCTGTGCATTTTTCTAGTCTGGACAAGGACAGCCAAGCGCGGGTCATGCGTTTGAGTCAAAAGGGAAAAATTCGGCTGGAGTATCAGGCAACCGACCAGAAGCACATCAAGACGGAGAAATGGTATAAAGTCAATCTAGACCGATTGCAAGCACTGGACATTCCCAAGCGGGCTAAGAGAAAGCAGGCTTTGCAAGACTATCTGCTGGAAAACTCGCAGGCTCAGCCTTTGGCGGCTTTGCGGCAAGAATTTTCGAGAGAAGTGATTGCCTATTTTATTGAGCACGAGGCGGTGTCGCTTTTTGAGCAGGAGGTTAATCGAGCGGCGGCTTATTTTGAAAAAGCTCGTTCTCAGCAGGGCCTGGTCTTAAATGCCGAACAGGAAGCGGCAGTGGCTGCTATCACGGCAAAAATCGGACAGGCTGATGCGAGTCCTGTCTTGCTGGAAGGCGTGACAGGGAGCGGCAAGACTGAAGTCTATCTGCAAGTGATTGAGCAGGTTTTGCAGCAGGGGAAAACAGCGATTATGCTGGTGCCAGAGATTTCTTTGACGCCGCAAGTGACGGAGCGTTTTATCGGGCGTTTCGGTGAGCAGGTCGCCATTCTTCATTCAGGCTTGTCACATGGTGAAAAGTACGACGAGTGGCGAAAAGTCGAACGCGGTCAAGCCCAAGTTGTGGTGGGGGCGCGGTCAGCTATTTTTGCTCCGCTCAAAAATATCGGAGCTATTATCATTGATGAAGAGCACGAGGCTTCCTATAAGCAGGATTCCAATCCGCGTTATCATGCGCGTGAGGTGGCGCTGCTGCGTGCTCGCTATAATCAGGCCGTTTTGGTTTTGGGCTCTGCAACGCCGAGCTTGGAAAGTCGTGCGCGTGCCAGCAAAGGCCTTTATCAGTTCTTGCAGTTGACCAAACGTGCCAATCCTTTGGCGCAAATTCCGCAGGTGGAAGTGATTGATTTTCGGGATTATATCGGTCAAAATGAAGCGTCTAACTACACGCCTGTTCTTCTTGAAGCCATTCAGGAGCGCTTGGATAGAAAAGAGCAGATTGTTCTCATGCTCAATCGGCGCGGTTATTCGAGCTTTGTCATGTGCCGTGAGTGCGGAACAGTGGACACCTGTCCAAATTGTGATATTTCGCTCACTCTTCATATGGATACCAAGTCGATGAATTGTCATTATTGCGGTTTCAGCAAGGCCATTCCGAGGGTTTGTCCTAATTGCTCCAGTCCCAGCATGCGCTACTACGGGACGGGAACGCAAAAGGCTTACGACGAGCTAGCCGAGCTCTTTCCCCAGGCGCGGATTTTGCGAATGGATGTGGATACGACCCGTAAAAAAGGCAGCCATGAAACAATTTTAGAGGCTTTCGGTCGTGGAGAAGCCGATATTCTCTTGGGAACGCAGATGATTGCCAAGGGCTTGGACTTTCCAAATGTCACCTTAGTCGGGGTTTTAAATGCCGATACGGCGCTCAATCTGCCTGATTTTCGTTCGTCTGAGCGGACTTTTCAGCTCTTGACCCAGGTGGCAGGTCGAGCAGGTCGAGCAGAAAAAGCAGGGCGGGTTTTGATACAGTCCTACAATCCGCACCATTATGCGATTGATTTTGCGCGCCAGCAGAACTATGAGGGTTTCTATGCTTATGAAATGGGCATTAGACGCATGTGGGGCTATCCACCTTATTACTTTACAGTAGGACTGACTCTTTCACATATGAGTGAAGAGCAGGTAGTGAGAAAAACCTATGAAGTGATGGAAATTCTGCGAAAAAATCTTAGTCAGCAGGTGCAGATCTTAGGCCCTACACCTAAAACAATCGCCCGAACTCACAATCTTTACCATTATCAGATCTTGCTTAAGTACAAGAAAGAGGCGGGGCTTGAAAAAGCGCTCAATCAAATTTTAGAATGGACGCAAGAAAGAGAAAACAAGGATTTGCGAGTGATTATTGATAACGAACCACAAAATGTGATGTAGAAAGAACAGTAAAATGATAAAACTAATTTTTATGGGGACGCCAGATTTTTCAGCTACGGTTTTAAAAGGACTGCTGGAAAGCAAGGATTATCAAATCCTAGCCGTTGTCACCCAGCCAGACCGAGCGGTCGGGCGCAAGAAAGAAATCAAAATGACGCCTGTCAAGGAAGTTGCTTTAGCACATAACTTGCCAGTCTACCAGCCAGAAAAATTGTCTCAAAGCCCAGAATTGCAAGAGTTGATGCAGTTGGGAGCAGACGGCATTGTGACCGCTGCTTTTGGACAATTTCTGCCGAGCAAGTTGCTGGATAGTATGGATTTTGCGATCAATGTGCATGCTTCGCTCCTGCCCAAGTATCGTGGCGGTGCGCCCATTCATTACGCTCTCATCAATGGCGACAAAGAAGCGGGCGTGACCATTATGGAAATGGTCAAGGAAATGGATGCGGGCGACATGATTGCTAGCCGGGCGCTTGCTATCACAGATGAGGATAATGTCGGCACTCTTTTTGAAAAATTAGCGGTGCTGGGTCGCGATTTGTTGCTGGAAAGTTTGCCAGCCTATCTGGCAGGAGAAATCAAGCCCGAGCCGCAAGACCCTAGTCAAGTCAGCTTTTCGCCTAACATTTCACCAGAGCAAGAAAAGATTGATTGGTCTAAAAGTGCACGCCAGATTTTCAACCAAATCCGTGGCATGTATCCGTGGCCGGTAGCGCATACCTACTTAAATGGGCAACGTTTCAAAATCTATGAGGCGACCTTAGCTCAAGGGCAGGGACAGCCCGGGCAAATCATTGCTCTAGGAAAGAAAGAGTTGTTGGTGGCAACAGGGCAGGGAGCCTTATCACTCAAGACGGTGCAGGCAGCCGGCAAGCCCAAAATGGCTATCGCTGATTTTCTCAACGGCTCAGGACGAACTTTGTCAGTAGGTGATTTCTTTGAAAGTTAAAACATCAACAGCCCGCAGCTTGGCTTTGGCAACGCTGCTTGAGGTATTTCAGGAGGGGGCTTACTCCAATCTCGCTTTGAATAAGCAGTTGGCTGCTTCTTCTTTAAGTCCAGCCGATAAACATTTGGCGACCGAGCTGGTCTACGGCACAGTCGCTCGGAAAATCACACTAGAGTGGCAGTTGGCACATTTTATTGAGGATCGTGAAAAAATGGATTCTTGGGTGTATGTCTTGCTGTTGCTTAGTCTCTATCAGTTGCTCTATTTGGATAAAATCCCAGATCATGCTGTGGTCAATGAAGCCGTTGACATCGCTAAGAAACGGTCTCAAACGGGAGCAGATCGTCTTGTAAATGCTGTTTTACGCCAGATTTTAAGAAATGGTTTAGTAAATTTTGATAGTATCAAGCGAAAGAATAAGCGATATTCGATCCAGTATTCTCTACCTGTTTGGCTAGTGAAGAAGATGATAGACGAGTTTGGCGAGGAGCGAGCAGTGGCTATTTTTGAGAGCTTATTTGTCCGCAACAAAGCCAGTCTTCGGGTGACGGATTTGAGCCGCAAGGAAGAAATCAAAAAAGAGCTGAAGGCAGAAAATTCGCTACTAGCACCATCAGCCTTGGTCAAGTCGGCTGGACATTTTGCTGGAACGAAACTTTTTGAGACTGGTGCCATCACAATCCAAGACGAGTCCAGCCAGTTAGTGGCACCAACCTTGAAGATTGAAGGGCAAGAACGAATTTTAGATGCTTGTGCGGCACCGGGCGGAAAAACTACTCATATCGCTAGTTATTTGACGACAGGCAAGGTCACAGCCCTTGATTTGTACGACCATAAGCTAGATTTGATTCGTAGCAATGCGGAACGTCTTCATGTGGCAGACAAGATAGAAACGAAAAAAATGGATGCGACGCAAGTTCACAAACATTTCCCAGCTAGTAGTTTTGATAAGATTTTAGTGGACGCGCCGTGCTCCGGTATCGGCCTGATTCGTCGGAAACCAGATATAAAATACAATAAAGAAAATGCAGATTTTGCATCTTTGCAGACAATTCAGCTAAAAATACTAGATAGCGTTTGTCAAACTCTTACTAAAGGTGGTATAATAACCTATAGCACTTGTACAATTTTCTCTGAAGAAAATTTTCAAGTAGTTGATAAATTTTTGGAAAGCCATCCAGATTTTGAGCAGGTATCGCTTATACACGAGAAAACAGAGATTATGAAAGAGGGCTGCTTACTAATCACACCAGAACAGTTTGGAACGGATGGCTTTTTCATCAGTCAATTTCGGAAAAAATAATCAAGAAATGTTAAGATAAGTACACTGAGAAAAGGAATGACTAAGCTCATAAAAGGACTTGACTTATCTTGCTACAGGAGGCAACTGAAACCTATATGAAGATTTCACTATTAACAGATGTTGGTCAAAAACGAACAAATAATCAAGATTATGCAAATTATTTCAAAAACCGCGCTGGTATGACAATGGTTCTTTTAGCAGACGGAATGGGTGGTCACCGAGCGGGAAATATTGCCAGCGAAATGGCAGTGACAGATCTTGGAGCTGCTTGGGTCAATACGGAGATTGACAGCATTAACGGTGTTCGTGAATGGTTTGCTGAATATTTGGAAGAGGAAAACCAAAAAATCCACGCCCAAGGACAGGGTGATGATTTTAAAGGTATGGGAACAACCCTCGAGGCTGTAGCCGTTGTCGGTAATCAAGCACTCTATGCCCATGTGGGTGATTCACGCATTGGTCTAGTAAGAGGAGATTGCTATACTCAATTAACGAGTGATCATTCGTTAGTTAATGCGCTTCTAAAAGCGGGACAAATCACGCCAGAGGAAGCTGCACGTCATCCTCAGCGCAATATTATTACCCAATCTATTGGACAAAAAGATGAGATTGAACCAGATTTTGGTCTGCTCAACTTAGAAGCTGGAGACTATTTAGTTATTAACAGTGACGGCCTGTCCAATATGGTTGCGCCAAGTGAAATTTATGACATTGTAACAAGTGATATTGAGTTAGCCGAAAAAGCGGCAACTTTGGTTCGTTTTGCCAACAATGCAGGTGGTTTAGATAATATCACAGTTGCTTTGTTGCAGATTGACGAGGAGGATCTAGCATGATTCAAGTCGGCAAAATTTTTGCCGGACGCTATAAGATTATTCAGCAAATTGGCCGTGGAGGAATGGCAGATGTCTACTTGGCCAAGGATCTGATTCTTGACAGCGAGGAAGTTGCGGTCAAGGTTCTGCGAACCAATTATCAGACAGATCCAATTGCGGTAGCTCGTTTTCAAAGAGAAGCGCGGGCTATGTCGGAGCTGAATCATCCACATATTGTTCGGATTACAGATATGGGAGAGGAAGACGGCCAGCAATATCTGGCTATGGAGTACGTATCAGGGCTTGACCTGAAACGCTACATCAAAGAAAATGCTCCTCTTTCTAATGAAGAAGCCGTTCGTTTGATGGGACAAATTCTTCTGGCTATGCGTTTAGCTCATATGCGCGGGATTGTCCATCGAGATTTAAAACCACAAAATGTCCTCTTGACAGCAGATGGTCAGGTAAAGGTGACGGATTTTGGGATTGCAGTGGCTTTTGCTGAGACTAGCTTGACCCAGACTAATTCAATGCTGGGAAGCGTTCACTATCTCTCACCAGAACAAGCTCGTGGTTCTAAGGCGACCGTGCAGAGTGATATCTATGCCATGGGGATTATCTTTTACGAAATGCTTACAGGACATATCCCTTACGATGGGGATAGCGCTGTAACGATTGCTCTTCAGCATTTCCAAAAGCCGCTACCATCAATTATTGCGGAGAATCCACAAGTACCACAAGCACTTGAAAATGTTGTCTTAAAAGCAACGGCAAAAAAACTAACAGATCGTTATAAGAATGTTGCAGAAATGTACACGGATCTGTCTAGCTGTCTTTCTTATGAACGTCGTAATGAACCTAAGTTAGTTTTTGAAGACAATGTGGATACCAAGACCTTGCCTAAGGTGCCACTTGCCCCTGTGCAGGCAGTCAGTAAACCAGCCCCAGCAGTTCAGCAGCCTGAGTTGGCACGGCAAGAACCAGAACATCCACGTGATGATTCGCAACCTCAGCCTACTAGTAAGCCTAAAAAGCGTCGTCGCTTGCGCGCCCGGTACAAGGTGATGATAGGGGCAGTTGTATTGGTGATTGCAGCCTTGGCAGCACTCTTTCTTACCAATCCTTCTAGTGCTACAGTACCAGATGTGGCAGGACAGACTTTAGCACAAGCACGTGAAACAATTGAAAGTAAGAATTTAATTGTGGGCGAAGTTGTTGAGGAAAATAGCGATTCAGTCGAATCAGGTAAGGTCATTCAGACGGATCCTAAAGCAGGTAGCCAGCGCAAAGAAGGAAGTAAGATTAATATTATCGTATCTAAAGGTCCTAAAACCTTTATCATTGATGACTATGTTGGGCAAAAATATACAAAAGCAGTAGACGACTTGAAACTCAATCATAAGGTATCTGAAAAATCGATTGTAATTGAAGAAGTTGAAACCTTTGAATATGATGAGGGAACGGTTATTACTCAGACACCGGCGGCAGGTTCAACCTACGATTTATCATCTGGTGATAAAATTACCTTTAAAGTAGCTAAACCGGCAGCTAATATCACGATGCCAGATTTTGGAAGTCTTCAATATACTTATGCAAATGCACGAAATATGTTGCTTGAAATGGGGGTCTCTGCTAGCAATATTGAACGTGTCGTTGACCGTTCGGTGACAGCTAGCCAGTCTGATTTGGTAACGTCACAGTCTCCGGCAGCAGGTCAATCCGTCAACTTGAAGAATGGGAAAATTACCCTTTATGTATCTGAAGCAAGCAAGACTTCCTCAAGCAGCTCCTCAAGTTCTTCCGGTTCACGGAGCAGCCGCAATTCTTCAGACGAAGAAACAAGTTCTTCAAGCAGTGACAGTACAAGCTCTTCGTCTCGTGCAGAAAATTAGATAACAGCCTGAATCTTTCTGATTCAGGTTTTTGCTTTTTACTTTACAGATAAAGTCTTATCTCAAACCTTAGACTGAGGTCTTTTTCTTAAAAATTTGGTAGAATAAAGATGAATATATTGGAGGACCCCATGTGGAAAATCAAATTTTTTCTCCTCGTTGAGGCAATTTTAGGAGTGCTGGCTTTGGTCACGATGCTAGCAGATGATTTGTCGCGTGTCTTGATCTTGCTCATTCTTTTTTTGCTTTTACTTTATTATTACAGAGGAGAGCAACGAAATAATTTTCTCCTCGTTGCAGCCTTTGCTCTCTTCTTTTTTGTGACAATGTTTAATCCCTTTGTCATTGCAGGGATTGTTTTTGCTGTTGTTTATGGTTTTTTTCTCTTCTCTCCTTATTTACAGCGGGAACGAGAGGCAACTGTCTTGCATTTTAAAGAAATGGCTTCACCAGCTGAAAAAAATCGTTGGTGGGGAGACATTCACCATTTTAGCCAAGATCGTTGCCAGTTTGATGATATCAACCTAGTGCATCTTAGTGGACGAGATACGATTCATCTGGAGGAAGTTGTCTTAACAAATCATGACAATGTTATTCTTTTGCGTAAACTTTTTGGAGATACAAAAATTATTGTGCCAGTTGATGTGGCGGTTAGTTTACAAGTTAATAGCCTCTACGGCCAAGTGAATTTCTTTGAAGAAGAATCGGTCTTTCTCCGTAATGAATATCTGACTAAAAAAAGTTGGGATTACGAGCGCGCAAATAAGAGCGTAAAAATCGTTGTTTCGGGTTTAATAGGCAACATTGAGGTGGTACGAGCATGAAAAAGTGGTACTATCTAAGTTTTTTTCTCTATATCAGCCTTATCGTAGGTTTGGTCATTTACCATCTGCTTGGACTTTTTGACATCAGTTGGCAGAATCTTTGGTCAGATTGGGTTAAATTGGAGAAATTTCTCTTTTTCGTTTTCATTTTATCAATAGGTTTTAGTGCACTCCTGCTTTTTCTTTTGAGGATGTCGCAAGAGTTGCAAATGCGTCATTTTCAGAAAAGTATTCGTCGGCTTTTACAAGGAAAAACTTTAACCAAAACAAATGAGAAAGAATTGGATCAGGATCTGGTTCGGCTTTCTGACAAGCTTCAACAGTTGACAGAGAGTGTTCAACAGTCGGAAAATCAAGCGTTTGCTGATCGTGAGTTAACAGTCGAAAATGAACGTCGTCGGATTGCTCGTGACTTGCATGACACGGTTAGTCAGGAACTTTTTGCAGCGAGTATGATCTTATCAGGTTTGTCCGGTCAAGTTGAGAACTTAGATAAAAATCAACTCAAAACGCAGTTAACAGGAGTAGGTGATATTCTGGAAACAGCTCAAAAAGACTTGCGGATTTTGCTTTTGCACTTGCGCCCACAGGAGCTAGAAGGTCGAACCTTGGTTGAGGGTATGTCTGTTATTTTGGCGGAGGTCAGAGATAAGAGTGAAGTGAAAGTCTTCTTTGAACATCAAGTGGGACGACTTCCACAAATGATTGAAGAACATATTTTTCGGATTGCACAGGAAATCATCAGCAATACCCTTCGTCATGCGAAAGCACATCAGCTATCTGTTTATCTTTATCAAAATGAACATGAATTGCAGTTTAAAATGGTGGATGATGGTATTGGTTTTGAGCGAGATGAGGCAGATGAGCTTAGTTATGGATTGAAAAATATTCAGGAGCGGGTACAGGATATGGCAGGGACTATGAAGTTGTTGACAGCTCCTAAGCAGGGAGTGGCGATTGATATTCGGGTTCCTATTTTGGATAAAAGCGAGGACGATAGATGAAAATTTTACTAGTTGATGACCACGAAATGGTACGTTTAGGTCTGAAAAGTTACTTAAATTTGCAGCCAGATGTGGAAGTAATTGCTGAAGCAGCAGACGGTCGTGAGGGAGTTGAAAAAGCACTGGAATTGCGACCGGATGTTATTGTCATGGATATTGTTATGCCGGAGATGTCAGGAATTGAGGCAACTCTTGCTATTCTTAAGGACTGGAAGGAGGCTAAAATTTTAATTTTGACTTCCTACCTAGATAACGAAAAAATCGCCCCTGTTTTAGAGGCAGGAGCGCGTGGCTATATGCTAAAAACATCAGCGGCTGAAGAAATTTTACTGGCACTTGAAAAAGTCAATCGTGGTGAATTAGCGATTGAGACCGAAGTTAATCAAA
Source organism: Streptococcus massiliensis DSM 18628 (assembly GCF_000380065.1). Taxonomy (GTDB): domain Bacteria; phylum Bacillota; class Bacilli; order Lactobacillales; family Streptococcaceae; genus Streptococcus; species Streptococcus massiliensis. Next base: position 20,226 of record NZ_KB904370.1, read on the forward strand.
AGTTTGAATATCACCGCAATCATGCAGAACTTCACGACGATTTGACGGCGCGTGAACGAGATATTTTGGGGCTTTTGGCTAAGGGTTATGAAAATCAGCGGATTGCAGACGAGCTCTTTATTTCCTTGAAAACGGTCAAGACGCACGTCTCAAATATTTTAGCAAAATTAGAAGTCAATGACCGCACGCAGGCAGTTGTTTATGCCTTTCAGCATCACTTGGTTCCACAAGAAGATGTGTAATATGGTATAATAGAAAAAGCTCAAAAAGAAAGAGGCCAACCTTGGACGCAAAACTGAAATACAAAGCTAAAAAAATTAAAATCGTTTTTTTCGATATTGACGATACTCTTCGTGTGAAAAATACCGGCTTTATGCCAGAGTCTATCCAGCAAGTGTTCAAGAGTTTGAAAGCCAAGGGGATTTTGACTGGAATTGCCTCAGGGCGTGGCATTTATGGTGTCGTTCCTGAAATTCGCGCCTTGGAGCCAGATTTTTTTGTGACCCTGAACGGTGCCTATGTGGAGGACAAAAAAGGACAGGTTATTCACCAGCGGGTCATTCCCCAGCCTATCGTGGAAGCCTATGTGGCTTGGACAAAAAAGCTGGGATTGATTATGGCTTTGCGGGCAGTCATGACGCGGTGCTATCCACTCGCACACCTGAAATTAGCGAGGCCATGGACATTATTTATCCAGACTTGCCGACTGTGCCAGATTATTATCAAAATCACGATGTTTATCAGATGTGGACCTTTGAAAAGGACGGCGTGCAGCCTGATTTACCAGAGGATCTGGCAGCTCACCTTCGCGCGGTGCGTTGGCATCCAATCTCTTGCGACATTGTCCCACAGACAGGCTCCAAAGCAGCTGGGGTGGCTAAGGTCATGGAGCACTTGGGGCTCAAGCCAGAAAATCTTCTGGTCTTTGGCGACGAGGTCAATGATTTAGAATTATTTGACTATGCAGGTCTCAGTATCGCCATGGGTGTGTCCCACCCCTTGCTTGCCAAAAAAGCAGATTATATTACAAAAACAGTAGAGGAAGACGGCATTTTTTATGCCTTAGAGGAATTAGGAATGGTAGAAAAGGAATTACAATTTCCACAAGTTGATCTAGAGCAGGTTGCAGGTCCAAAAGCGACCATTAAGACTAATCTGGGAGAGCTGAATATCCAGCTCTTTCCAGAGCAAGCGCCTAAAACGGTAGCGAATTTTATCGCCCTAGCCAAGGACGGCTACTATGACGGCGTGATTTTCCACCGGATTATTAAAGATTTTATGATTCAAGGTGGTGACCCGACCGGTACAGGTATGGGCGGGCAGTCTATCTACGGCGAGAAGTTTGAAGATGAATTTTCGCCTGAACTTTATAATGTCCGCGGAGCGCTTTCTATGGCAAATGCCGGCCCCAATACCAATGGCAGCCAGTTTTTCATCGTGCAAAATAGCAGCCTTCCTTATTCTGCCAAGGAATTAAGCCGCGGTGGCTGGCCAGAGCCTATCGCTGAACTCTATGCGGCCAAAGGTGGTACCCCTCATCTAGACCGCCGTCATACTGTTTTTGGTCAATTAGCTGACGAGGCTTCTTATCAAGTTTTGGACAAGATTGCAGCTGTGGAGATAGGGGCTATGGACAAGCCAGTTCAAGACGTTGTCATTGAAACGATTGAGGTTGTGGACGAATGAAAATTGGTGACAAGGTCAAGGGGAAGGTCACAGGTATTCGTTCCTACGGCGCCTTTGTTGAACTCTCAAACAAAGAGATTGGACTGATTCATATTTCAGAAGTTCGAGCTGGCTTTGTAGAAAATATCCACGATTTTCTAGAAGTCGGACAAGAAATTTTTGTCCAAATTGTTGATATTGATCAATACACAGGCAAGGTTAGTTTGTCTTTGAGAGCTTTGGAAGAGGACAAACAAAGCGTCATGCGTCATCATCGCTTTTCCAATGATCGCTACCAAATAGGTTTTGAACCCTTTAGGCGGAATATGAAAACTTGGATAAAAGAAAGCTTGAATGATTTAGGAATTAAAAAGTAAAGAACGAACAAAATCTTATTCAGAAGTTTACTGAATGAAGATTTTGTTCGTTTTTATATAGGCTATTTCACAAGGATTCCTAAGTCAAAAGTTTTTTAGTTTGACATTGTTCGTTGCAGCAGGATTGACAACCTTGAGAAAGTGGCGACATTATCTGTTGACGAATATTATGGGGGTAAAGGCCCATATATTTTTTGAAGAGATTAGCAAAGCGACTGTGCGATTGATAGCCGACACTTTTAGCAACATCACTGATTTCTAAGTTGGTTGAGATCAGGAGCTGTTTAGCTTGTTTCATCCTTTGAAGCTGGATAAATTCTGTTAAGGTCATCTTGTATTGTTGTTTAAAACAATTTTTTAGTTTGGTTTTACTCATCATGGCAATCTGTGCCAACAGATCTTGTGGAATTTGTGTTGCCAGATGATCTTTAATATAGTTGCAAACATTAGCTAAGGCTTGTTCATCCGCAGGGCAAACGGCATGCTTACACTTTGAAAGTTGATAGGCATTGAGAATAACACTTAGCCATTCTTTTGCTTTAATCTCATAAAAGAGCGTGCTCGCCATATTTTCTAATTTATAGTTGACAATTTCATTTGCAATTCTTTCTAGGTCTTTAGCAATTAACGGATGAGCGATTTGGAAAATATTTTCAATTTTGTCCTCATTCAGCTGGCACTGTTCTACCAAGTAATCATGGATTATCTGTTCTTTGAAGTTAATTCCAACTGACTGATAGTTAGAATTGGCATGAAGAAGATAACGCATAGTTTGGCCTTTATTGAGAGTGAGGTGAGCTTGGTTAGGAGATAAGGGCTGATAAGGAGAGAGCTGTTCGCCTTGGGCGCACTTAGTGTAGGAAGAAAAGGCGTAAAATTGAGGTAGTTTTGATAAATCATGTTGGCTAAAGCTATCTTTTTTTATCAGAAAGTCGTGAATGTTGATAGCAAAACAATCTGTTTCTAACACCCAATAAAACCCTTCCATATTCTCAGAACGGAGATGATAGGTTTTGCCTTGGGGGGCAAATCGTTGGCAATGTTTTAGTTGCGTATAACCCTTATTTTCTATATAGTTTTCGTAGCTGCTTTTCATTTTCTTCTCCAAAATGTCACGATTAGCCAGATAACACATTTAGACATAATTTTTAGAAATCTTGTTATTCATTTTTTCCCGTGTTACAATAGAATATAAAAATATTATAATGCTTTTTTGCAAGATTGACAAGCTGTTGAGTGATAATGAAAGGGGAAAGTTTATGATTAAAACTTATAAAAAGTTGTTTTCCTTTGTTCCAGAGGGGAAATGGCTGGCTTATCTTGCTATTTTGTTAGCTGCCATTTCATCTTTACTAATGGTAGGTGCCTTGTATGATTTTTACAGATTTTTACAAGAACTTATTTTGTCTGAAGATGCAGAGGCTGGTTTTCAGTTGGCCGTTCAGATTATTTATTTGATGGGTTTAGGTGTATTTTGCTATTTTGTTGCGGGGCTTTTGACGCATATTGTAGCTTTTCGTCTGGAAACGAATTTGCGTAAGGTCGGAATTGACGGTCTAGAACGATCTAATTTTTCTTTTTTTAACAAGATGCCATCTGGGAAAATAAGAAAGATTATTGATGACAATGCAGCGGAAATTCACGCTATCGTGGCTCACTTGATTCCGGATATTACGGCAGTGGTGGTAACCCCTATTGTTCTACTGTGGATCAGTTTTAAAATTCATTGGATTTTGGGGCTTCTTTTAATTCTTTTAATCCTTCTTGGCGTAGCTCTGGTCGGTGGGATGATTGGGAATAAGGAATTGATGGGACGATACATGGAAGCGCTTGAAAATTTGAACGCTAGTACAGTAGAATATGTGCGTGGGATTCAGGTGATAAAGATATTCCAGACATCCGTTTCTTCCTTTCGGATTTTACATGATAGCATTCAGAGTTACGCAGATCAATCTTTAGACTATAGTTTTAGCTGTCGTACAGCCTATGTTTTGTTTCAACTATTGCTCTCAACCTATGTCTTATTCGCTCTACCAATTTTTGCTCTGCTATTTCCACTGCAAGAACAGGTGACTTTTTTACCACAGCTCATCTTTTTTTACTCTATTGTCGGGATCGTTTTTAATTCTTTTATGAGGGTGATGTATCTGGCTATGTACCAGTATAAGGCTAATTCTTCTGTCAGCAAGATTGAAGATTTGGTAGCAGAGATGACAGCAGATCGAACCTATGAAGGGGAACAAGAAGAGTTGAAAGATGCAAGCATTGAATTTAAAAATGTATCTTTTGACTATGACGGCAAACAGGTTTTGGATCATTTATCTTTCAAGTTAGAAGCTGGTAGGGTCTACGCTTTGGTCGGTAGCAGCGGTAGTGGTAAGTCAACAATTGCTAAACTCATCGCTGGATTTTACAAGGTTTCCGACGGAGAAGTTCTACTTGGCGGCGTGCCACTAGCAAACTATAGTCAAGATGGAATGATGAAACATTTGGCTTTTGTATTTCAACAGGCTAAACTATTCAAGATGTCTATTTTTGATAATGTGAAAATAGGCAATCCCAATGCTAGTCGTGAGGAAGTCATGCGTGCCTTGGAGCTAGCTTCCTGTCAGGATATTTTGGATAAATTCCCAGAACGCGAAGCAACGCTGATCGGTGCAAAGCACGTTCATTTATCAGGCGGAGAAATGCAGCGAATTGCTATCGCTCGTGCTATTTTAAAAGATGCAGCTATCATCATCTTGGATGAGGCGTCAGCAGCAACAGATGTCAATAATGAATACCATATCCAAAAAGCCTTCGCTAATTTGATTGAAGGTAAAACAGTTATCATTATTGCGCATCGCTTGAGTTCTATTAAGGGAGTAGATGAGATTTTAGTTGTGGAAAATGGTAGGATTGTCGAAAGAGGAAGCGAAGAAGCCTTGTCTAAGCAAGCCGGACGCTACCAAGAATTAAAAGAACTCTACCAAAAAGCTAATGAATGGAGGTTGCCATGAAAGAAAAATTACAGGCGCTCTTTGCCTTGACTGACAAGGGAGCAGAGAATTTGTTGAAATCTTGCTGGGTATCACTCGCTCTCTTTTTTGGTCAGATGCTACCCTTCTTTCTTCTGATGTTTTATATTGAAAATTTGCTATCTGGAACAGTGCCTAACCTTTGGGCTTTAAGTGCCGCTCTTGTAGCAGTAGTCCTTGTCTTGTACGGACTCTTATATACCGATTACAATGCTACTTATACGACAACCTATCAAGAAAGTGCAAATATTCGTCTAGATATTGCTGGGATACTGCAGAAACTTCCCTTATCTTATTTTTCAAATCATGACTTGTCTGATTTATCACAGACACTGATGAGTGATGTGGAGCGTTTGGAGCATGCGCTTAGCCATGCAATTGCAAAGACTATTGCTTTTGTGGTTTATTTCATTCTAATGGCTGTGTTGATGCTACTAGGCAATGTCTATCTGGGGCTGAGCGTCCTTTTGCCTATTCTGCTTACTATGGGTTTGCTTCTCTTGTCGAAAAAGATGCAACTTGACATGACGACGAAGTACTGGCAGCAATTGAGAGAGAATTCGGAAAGTTTTCAGTCAGCTATTGAACTGCAAGAAGAACTAAAGGCCTATAATTTACATCATAAGTTTGCTCAGAATCTCAGAGACCAGATGGAAAAAAGTGAAAAATTGCATCTCAAATCTGAATTAACACAAGGAATTCCTTTGATGCTTGCCAATATTTTGATTCGATTTACTTTAGGAATTGTGGTATTGGTGTCTTCAATTCTTTATTTACAAGGTCAGGTACCTCTTCTTTATGTGCTGGGTTATTTGTTGGTAGCGGTAAAAATGATGGACGCTTTAGAAGGTCTGACGGCAAATATCACGGAGCTCTTACATATTGATGTTGCTGTAAAGCAAATTAAAAGTTTGCGAGAAACTCCTCAACAAAAGGGAAAATCGGTAGAACTCAAGCATTTCGATATTGTTTTGGAAGATGTTTCCTTTGCTTATAAAGAAGACCAAAAAGTGATTGACCATGTTTCATTTACTGCTAAGCAAAATCAAGTAACGGCTCTAGTTGGTCCTTCTGGTTGTGGGAAGACGACTTTATTGCGCCTGTTATCACGTCTATATGACTATGACAGTGGTCACATCTTGATTGATGGATATGATATTCGTGATTTGGATACTGATAGTTTATTTAGTGCCATTTCTATTGTATTTCAGGAAGTGACTCTGTTCAATGACACAGTGCTGGAAAATATCCGCTTGGGGCGTCCAAGTGCTAGTGATGAAGAAGTTAAAGAAGCAGCACGTTTGGCTCGCTGCGAGGATTTTATCGCTCGTCTACCAGAAGGCTATGATACTCTGATCGGTGAAAATGGGGCTAAGCTATCAGGTGGGGAACGTCAGCGGATTTCTATCGCAAGAGCTATGTTGAAGCAAGCACCGATTGTTATTTTAGATGAAATTGCTTCATCTCTTGATATTGAAAATGAAAAAATGATTCAAGAAAGTCTCAATCTGCTTTTGAAAGATAAGACAGTCATCATCATTTCACACCGTCTCAAATCTATCGAAAACGCAGATCAGATTGTTGTGATGAAAGACGGTCAAGTCGAAGGAATTGGTAAGCATCAAGAGCTACTGACAAGTTCTGGTGTTTATCAGGAGCTTGTGGCAACAGCTGAAAAAATTGATAAATTCCGCTATCGCGCCTAACTAAAAAAGGGTTAAGAACAGCCTATCTGTTCGTAACTCTTGCAAAATGAAAGGAAATATTATGAAACAAGAAACATTTACAGCTAAAGATTTAATTAATGCAGGTCTTTTTTCCCTCCTTGTCTTTGTGGCAACCTTTATCGGAGGCATGTTTGGGCTTATTCCTGTTCTAATGCCTGCCATTCCCTTTCTTTGTTCATTCATAGCTGGTCCAGTCTTCATGCTTTATTCTACAAAGATTCATCGTTTTGGAATGATTCTCATTATGGGAGCTATTACAGGTTTGCTTTTCACTGTGACAGGGCATGGAATTTATATTTTACCAGGAATTATCCTTCTTTCTCTGATTAGTGAATGGATCCTTAAACAAGGTCATTATCACAGTGTCAATCATACACGTTGGGCTCTGGTTGTTTACTCTATTTATACTGTTTTTAACTTTATTCCGATCTTTATCGGTCGTGAAGCCTATATCCAAAAACTAATTGATACAGGTTATGGGAAAAAATACGCGGAGGAAATGATGAGCGTGCTGCCAAACTGGTCCTTGATTCCTATCGTATTACTTGGTTGTGTTGGGGCTTACTTGGGAGCTAGTCTTGGCATCAAACTTCTCAACAAGCATTTTAAGCGGGCAGGAATGATGTAATATTATGAAATTAGACTTTCGAACCAAGGCGATTATGACAGTTGTGATTTCCTTTGTTCTTTTGTTAGGAAATCTCTATCGCCAGTATTTCCCAGTCATTGTTCTTTTATCAGTCTTACCATATTTGCTTCTGTTCCTAGATAAAAGGTATCGCGAATGTTTTTATGGATTGATTTGGTTAGGTGCAGCTCTGGGGGTACAGATATTTTTCTTGCACCATATGTCATCATCTGTGCTGGATAGTTTGTTTTTACTTTTGGTTATGGTGATTCTGCGTATGGCGCCGGGTCTAGTTATGGGACGTTATAGTCTAATCACAACTACGATGAGCGATCTAGTAGCTTCTTTGCAAGCTATGAAATTGCCTGATGTTTTGATTATTCCTATTTCAGTCATGTTTCGTTTCTTTTATACGGTAAAAGAAGACTATCGTTATATCCGTGAAGCAATGTACCTTCACGGTTTAACTTGGAAAAACTATTTCCGTGAGCCAATGAAGATGTTAGAGTATCAATTAGTGCCTCTTTTGATGTGCTTATCACGAACCGCTGATGATGTAGCAATTTCAGCTATGACTCGTGGTATGGTAGTCGGTCGGAAGCGAACAACTATCTCGGAAACTCGTCTACGTTTTTGGGATTATCTCTTGATTGGACTTATGCTTGGCGTATTACTATTAGATATTTGGAGTCGTTATGCTTGAATTTCAGCAGGTTTCTTTAGCCTATGAGGAACCGATACTAGAAAATTTAGAACTTACTTTTATGCCAGGGCAAATCAGTGTCATTACGGGGAATTCTGGCTGTGGTAAAAGTAGCTTGATTAAATTGATTAATGGAGTTATTCCTTATTTTCAAAAAGCAACAATCAGCGGTCAGGTGATGTTTCAAGGAAAAAATTTTCAAAATTTGGATATATCAGAACGCAGTTCTTTTGTTTCAACAGTTTTCCAAAATCCCAAGACACAGTTCTACACAGTCAATTCGACCGACGAAATGGCTTTTGCACTAGAAAATCGCCAAGTTTCCCCAAAAGAAATTAGAAAGCGAATAAGTCACTATACGAAATTACTGGAAACAGAAAAACTGCTTGATCGAGATATTTTTACTTTATCGGGCGGTGAAAAACAGCTCTTGGCTATTACTAGTGTCGCTTGTATGGACAATGATATTTATCTGTTTGATGAACCATCAGCTTCCCTAGATCGTCAGGCAATTCAGCATTTTTGCCGTGTTTTGCAATTACTTAAATCCATGGGCAAAATTGTCATTGTTGCAGAGCATCGTCTGTATTATTTGAAAGAAATTTTGGATCAACTGATTATTCTCAAAGAACGAAAAGCACATATCTTTTCTGCTGGTCAAATTAATCAAGAATTGCTTTCGTCTTATCGCTTGCGGCGCTTACTGGAGCTATCTAAGAGCGAATTAGGTGAGATTAGGAGCAAAAAGTTATATAGCCATTCAAAAGAAAATGGAAATCTGCTTTGTCAAAATTACAAGTATTCATATGGTGATAAGCTTGTTTTTGACATGGATCTTGCTTTTGAACAAGGAATCCATTTTATTATTGGTGAAAACGGTGTAGGAAAGACAACCTTTTTACGTTGTTTGGCAGGTCTGGAAAAGAAATTTCAAGGGCAGACTTTTTATCGAGAGAGGATAGTCAAACCTAGTTATCAATTTATCAGCATGGTCATGCAGGATGTCAATTACCAAATTTTTACTGAATCGGTTTGGTCAGAAATTTCCATTGTAAGTGATGATGAAGTAGCCAAAAAAGCCGCTTTAGAACGGCTTCATTTGTGGGAAAAGCGAGAGCAGCACCCTCAAACCTTATCAGGTGGAGAAAAGCAACGCTTATTATTGGCTATGGCACGAGTGTCCAACCGCCCAATTGTTCTTTTGGATGAGCCGACTAGCGGTCTGTGTAAATCACAAATGGAACAAATGATTAGAGACTTAAAAGAGATGGCAGAGGCAGGAAAAACGATTCTAATTGTTACGCATGATTATGAACTAATCAAAGAATGCGGCGGTAGAATTATTGAGTTTGTGAAAAATTTTTCGACATGTGTTAACTAGTTTATTTGCAGGTGTTATCATACTAGGTAAGAAAACCTACATTCGATATAAGTGAAGGAGGCTAATAATGGACTTATATACACCCGTTGAAGAAAAACTAAAAGAGCTAGATATTGCTTTTCAAATTGTTGAGCATGAACCAGCCCTGACAACAGAACAGGCAGATAGTTTCATCGAAGGGATTGAAGGGGTTCGTACCAAGACCATGTTTCTAACTAATAAAAAGAAGACCCAATATTATTTACTCATCATGGATGACCAAAAGATGTTGGATATGGATGCTTTTAGGGAAATAGTGGGAGCTAATAGAATTCGTATGGCTTCTAGCGACAGTTTATATGAAAAAATGCTCTTGCCGCCAGGAGTTGTTTCACCATTTGGACTGCTCAATAATAAGGAACATGATATTTTGGTTTATATAGATAGCGAGATTGTACCTGAAAAGCGTATGAGTTTTCATCCTAATACTAATGAAAAGACGATTTTCTTGGATACTCCAGACTTGCTGAACTATATCGAGTCTATCGGTTACCAAGTAACAGTTGTTGATTTGTAAACAGCTCTATTTTATAAAAAGTAATTCAATTTTTTGATTATTAGAAAAAGGACTGACTTGAGTCAATCCTTTTTTTATACACTTTTTCCCGGAAGTAGAGTTACAGGCAGGAAATAGCCTGTTGTCTTGACTTCTTGTCCTGCAATTTTCTTAAGGAGCAGATCTACGCAGAGAGTGGCAATTTCTTTCATTGGTTGTTTAATGGTTGCTAAGTGCGGATAATAATTTTCCACAAAATAAGTACCGTCGTAACCGATCACTTTCAATTCTTGCGGCAGTTGAATTCCTAATTCACCAGCCACCTTCATAATCAAAATAGCAGTTAGATCATCTGAAGCAAAGATAGCGTCAAGCTTGACAGTTGTTAGGATATTTTTGATTTCCATTTCTTTGCGGATAGGAGAAAAATCACTTGATACATTAATGATTGCTGCATCAGGTAAAACAGAGGCGAAGCCAGCGTGGCGTAATCCTGTAGGTGAGTTGGAATTGTCATTTCCTGTGATCATGATAATTTTTTGGGCACCTGCCTTGACCAAGGTTTCGGCTGCTAGCACACCGCCTGCATAGTTATCAGAGGAAACTACAGGGATATCCGGAGATAGGTTGCGGTCGAAAGAAATGATCGGTGCTGTTACGCGATCATAATCAGAAATTCCCAGATTATGACTGCCTGAGATAATACCATCCACTTGGTTGGCTTCTAGCATTTCGATGTACTCGCGTTCCTTGGTCGAGTCGTGTTCGCTATTACAGATAATAGTTTTGTAACCATGCTTGAAGAGTTCGTGCTCCAGTTTATCAATTAATTCTGCATAAAAAACATTGCTGATATTGGGAAAAATGAGCCCAATCAATTTGGCCGGTTTTCCTTGCAAGCTGCGTGCAACATTATTGGGCTTGTAACCAAGTTCACGCATGGCTTTCTTGACCTTTTGTACAGTTTTATCTGACAGATAACCTTTTTTATTGATGACACGGGAGACAGTTGTTGGGCTGCATCCTGCCAGTTCAGCTACATCAGTTAGTTTTGCGACCATAGACTAATTCATAGTATTTTCCACTAGGTGCTCCTTTGGTTACATAAATACCAGATTGGTTTTCATGTGGGAAAACACGACCGGAAAAAACTTTTTCTCCTTTATTGATAAAAATTTCAAAAATAGATTTGTCAACGAAGATATTGACAGTAGTATCTGTTGGGCTAATATCACAAGAGCGGCTGGTGCCAAATTTTGTAGCATATTGTTCACCAGCTTGACTGCGATCAACAAGAACTTGTCCTTTCTCTAAGTCAAACACAATGCGTAGTCCTTCTTTGTTCTCATCTGCAAAAAGAACCAATTCATGGCTTTGTCCTGCGGGAAGAGTTAGCTCGAGTTCATAAGTATTATGAGTGTGGTTCTTATTTGAAAGACTTTCTTCACTGTCACGAAGATTTGTGATAGCATTGACCGGATGTTGATAAAGTTTACCGTTTTTGATGCTCAATTCCTTGACCAGAGAGAAGACTCCTTGGTGGTCAAAGCGGTCGGACGGATAATCCACATCAGGCAGTCCAAGCCAGCTAACTGCTAGCGCCCGCCCGTCAGGTGCGTTAAAGGCTTGAGTGGCATAGCATTCAAAACCATAATCCAGATTTTTGATTGGACTAGGCCCAATCAAAGTAGCGGTTTTTGTGTCAAATGCTTGACCTATTTTATAAGTGTTTGGATAAATATTATCGTAGGAAAGGACCTTCTTATCTAAGCCTTGCGGGCAGTAAAGCAGAACAGGCTGTTCATCAATGAAGACCAGATTTGGGCACTCTATCATATAGGCGGTGTTGTCGCTAGCGTAGTCCAAATCACCCACGACTTGCCAGTTACGGTAGTCGTTATCAAGTGCCTTGTAGAGCTTGATATAGCCTTTTTTGTCAAGCTTTTGTCCGCCGACAATGGCGTAAAATTGTCCACGATAGTTGAAAATTTGTGGATCGCGGAAGTGATCGGTTGTATCAGCAGGCTGCTCAATTAAAACTTGGTCAATTTTATTAATCTGTCCATTTTTGTCTAAGAGAGCGCCGATTTGATAAGGGTGGCGCACCCAGTTTTCATCGCGATGATTTCCCGTGTAAAAGAGGAAAAGCTGGTCATTAAACTCCATGGCAGAGCCAGAATAAGCGCCGTGGCTGTCCAGTTCTGTATCGGGCAGAAGCCGCACCCCAGTCTCCTTAAAGTGAACCAAGTCCTCGCTTTCTAATTGCACCCAGCATTTGAGACCATGAGCTGCCCCAAAAGGGAAATTTTGATAAAAAACCACCCATTTGCCGTTAAAATAGGAGAAGCCGTTGGGGTCGTTGAGTAAGCCCGTCTTAGGCTCCACATGATAGGTTGCCCGCCAAGGTGATTGTTCGATGTTCTTTTTGATTTGTTCGATTTCTTCTTGCGTCCAGTCTTCGTAGCGTCTGTAGCGCTTTTCAGTAGTCCAAGTCAATTTCTTTCCTCCAAAATTGAATTTCTTTCTTCTATAGTAAACGTTTTCGAGATAAAAATCAACAAAAAAACTAGAAAAAAATAAAATTTCTGCAAAACGCTTGACATATTTTAAAATCATGTTAAAATAATAGTCGTAGGGCGAATAAAATCGCTTTCATAAATTTTCAAAAATTTTATAAGGAGATTTCCAAATGGAAAACAAGGACATTGCAAAACAGGTCATTGAAGCCATTGGTGGACGTGAGAATGTCAATAGTGTTGCTCATTGTGCGACTCGTTTGCGGGTGATGGTCAAAGACGAGGCTAAAATTGATAAGGACAGAGTCGAAAACCTTGAAAAAGTACAGGGTGCTTTCTTCAACTCAGGTCAATACCAAATCATTTTTGGTACGGGCACGGTTAATAAGATTTATGATGAAGTAGTAGCGCTGGGCTTGCCAACAGCTTCAACTGGTGAGCAAAAAGCTGAAGCAGCTAAGCAAGGGAACTGGTTCCAACGCGCTGTCCGCACCTTTGGTGACGTATTTGTCCCAATCTTGCCAGCTATCGTGGCAACAGGTCTTTTCATGGGGATTCGTGGTGCGATTAACAATGATACCATTCTTGGTTTGTTTGGAACTACTTCAAAAGCTTTTGCAGCCTCAGACTTTTACACTTATACAGTTGTTTTGACTGACACTGCCTTTGCCTTCTTCCCAGCTTTGATTTCATGGTCAGCTTTCCGCGTTTTCGGTGGAAATCCTGTTATTGGTATTGTACTTGGTTTGATGTTGGTAAATACGGCTCTGCCAAATGCTTGGGATGTAGCTTCTGGTGCAGCAAAACCGATTATGTTCTTTGGTTTCATTCCAGTTGTTGGTTACCAGAACTCAGTCTTGCCAGCCTTCTTCATCGGCTTACTCGGTGCAAAATTGGAAAAATGGCTGCATAAGAAAATTCCAGATGTGCTTGACCTTTTAGTTGTGCCATTCTTGACTTTCCTTGTAATGTCTATCCTTGGTCTCTTTGTCATTGGTCCAATCTTCCACTCACTTGAAAATGTTATTCTTGCAGCAACTAAAGCGATCCTTGCTTTACCATTTGGACTTGCAGGACTGATCCTTGGTGGTGTTCACCAGTTGATCGTCGTGACAGGTGTTCACCATATCTTCAACTTACTAGAAGCACAATTGATTGCAAATGAAGGAAAAGATGCCTTTAATGCGATCATCACAGCTGCTATGACTGCCCAAGCGGGTGCAACTCTTGCAGTTGGTGTAAAAACAAAATCTAAAAAACTAAAAGCTCTTGCATTCCCGGCTGCTCTCTCTGCAGGTCTTGGAATTACTGAACCAGCTATTTTCGGGGTAAACTTACGTTATGGTAAACCATTTGTACTTGGTCTTGTTGCCGGTGCTGCTGGTGGTTGGTTAGCTTCTATTCTTGGACTTGCTGGTACTGGATTTGGGATTACCATTATCCCAGGTACGCTTCTCTATCTGAATGGTCAAGTTCTTCAATATATCTTTATGGTACTTGTCACTACTGGTCTTGGATTTGGTTTGACTTATGCGTTTGGTTACAAAGATGCTGAAGAAGAAGTGACTGAAGCAAAAGAAGTAGTAGAAGCTAATGAAGCAGCTGCGCCAGTCCTTTCTGATGAAACAATCGTTTCTCCAATCGTTGGTCAAATGGTTGACTTGAAAGATGTCAATGATCCAGTATTCTCTAGCGGTGCTATGGGACAAGGAGTTGCGGTGAAACCTAGTGAAGGTGTTGTGTATGCTCCTGCGGATGCAGAAGTGACAATCGCATTTGCAACTGGTCACGCTTATGGCTTGAAAACGACAAAAGGTGCTGAAATCTTGATTCACGTAGGTATTGACACAGTTTCTATGAACGGTGACGGATTTGATCAAAAAGTTGCTCAAGGTGATAAGGTGAAAGCTGGCGATGTTCTTGGTACATTTGATGCTGCGAAAATTGCAGCCGCTGGTCTTGATGACACAACTATGGTGATTATTACCAACACAGCTGATTATGCTTCTGTTACTCCTGTTGCAGAGGGTACAGTAGCGAAAGGCGATGCTGTGATTGAGCTAAAAGCCTAACCGTATAATGTGATAAGAGGCTGAGCAAAAGGGTTCAGCTTCTTCACTTTTGGTTAACAAAACACATTAATACAGCGGTTGATTGTTTTCTTTGCTCGCTTCACGTCTCAAAGTTGTCAATCAACTGTGCAGGGGTGGGAAACGAACTCTTTTCAGTTCTTTCCCACTCCCTTTTCTTTGAAAAAGAGAAGGAAAAGTAAGATTTTTACTCAGAAGTCATACGAAGATATGCTATAATGAATAGAGAAGAAAACAAAATAAAAAGAGGTCTTGAAATGACAAAATTGTATGGAAGCCTAGAAGCTGGCGGTACAAAATTTGTATGTGCGGTTGGAGATGAAAATTTTGAAGTAATAGAAAAAACACAATTTCCAACGACCACACCGATTGAAACGTTGGATAAGGCAATTGCATTTTTCTCTCGTCTTGAGAATTTAGCTGGTCTTGCGGTTGGTTCATTTGGTCCGATTGACATTGATCCTAATTCAAAAACGTATGGTTTTATTACAACGACACCTAAACCACACTGGGCAAATGTCGATATTGTCGGTGCTTTGCGACGTGCTTTAAATGTACCGATTTACTTTACGACAGATGTTAATAGCTCTGCTTATGGTGAAGTAGTGGCGCGAAATAATGCAGGCGGACGCATTGAAAATCTAGTTTACTATACGATTGGGACGGGGATTGGAGCTGGTGTGATTCAGCGTGGTCAATTTATTGGTGGGATTGGACATCCTGAAATGGGGCATTATTATGTGGCTAAGCACCCTATGGATGTTGAAAAAGAGTTTGACGGTGTTTGTCCTTTCCACAAGGGCTGTTTAGAAGGGATGGCAGCTGGTCCCAGTCTTGAAGCGCGAACAGGCGTGCGTGGTGAGAATATTGAGTTGAATAGCAGCGTTTGGGATGTTCAAGCTTACTATATTGCGCAAGCGGCGGTCAATGCAACCGTGACTTTCAGGCCAGACATCATCGTCTTTGGTGGAGGGGTTATGGCACAAGAGCACATGGCAAATCGTGTGCGTGACAAGTTTGCGGTCCTTCTCAATGATTATATCCCTGTACCTAAAGATTTACGGGAGTACATTGTCACACCTGCGGTGGCAGGAAATGGCTCCGCTACTCTTGGAAATTTTGTTCTTGCCAAGGAAGTTAGTGAAAAATAATTTTTATAAAATAAAATCTATCTCGTCAGTGTAGGCAGATTTTTTCTATAAAATTGTTGCCGTATTGACATTTTTGTGTAAAATGCTAAACTAAAATAAGTAAAACGTTTACAGGGAGCTTGAAGATGTCTTGGTTGAAAAAAATGTTTGGAGATGGTGAGCCAGCTGAAAAATCCACTATTTCAAAGGAGGTCAGGAGACAGGATGAGCTTGTGTTAGCTCCAGCGTCTGGTCAGGCTTTCCCTTTGGTAGAAGCTAAGGATCCCGTTTTTGCCAATGGTATTATGGGGCAAGGAATTGCTATTGAGCCAACAGATGGTATGGTTTATGCTCCTTTTGATGCACAAGTGACGATTGCCTTTGAAACGAAACATGCTTATGGCTTAAAGGCGCCAGGCGGGGCAGAGGTTCTAATACATATTGGAATTGATACAGTCAGCTTAAATGGTGATGGTTTTAAACAGATGGTGAAGCAGGGAGATTTTGTTAAGTCGGGAGAGCTTCTGGGAAGTTTTGACCGTGAAAAAATTGTTGCCGCAGGACTTGGTACGACTATAATGGTTATCGTAACCAATACGATAGACTATACTTCGATAACTAGTCTTGTAGAAGGCTCTGTTGTTCATGGTACACCACTTCTTAAATTAGAGATTTGAGGCTCTTTGTCAACTGTAGTGGGTTGATGTCAGCTAAGATCTGGAGAGAACCGAATTGGTTCTCTCCTTTTTGATATTTAAAGCGATGAGAATTCTAGTTTTAAAGTTGTCAAAGTTCCGAAAGCCGAAAGCGTTGCGCTTGATAACCTTGATAAGGTTGTTAGTGGCCTCTAGCTTAGCATTTGAGTAGGGAAGTTCCAAAGCATTGATAATCTTGTCCCTCTCTTTCAAAAAAGTCTTAAAAACAGTCT
>NZ_KB904371.1 GCF_000380065.1 Streptococcus massiliensis DSM 18628
TTAGCCATCTGACCATGACAGCTGTAGCATTTAGGAGCAGGATAATCCAACTTCGCGATGATTTCTTTATGCGTTCCAGCATCTAGAACATCCAAAATCGTAATGTTAGGGTCTTTGATTTCCAGTAAGTTTGTGATAAAATTTAATTGTTCCATATGAGTCTTTCTAATGATGGTTTGGTCGCTTTTCATTATAGGTCATATGGGACTTTTTTTCTACAACAAAATAAGCTCCATAATCCCTAAAGTGATTTTACCCACTACAGAAATTATAGAGCCATTTTTAGTGTGATTTATATTAAGAGTTCTAATATGCTCAAATCTGCCTTTCTTGTAAAAGACTATGCGTTAATAAACTTTAGGCGTTTAGCGATAATTACTGCAATCAAGTACTTGATTGTATCTCCTGGCAGGTAAACTATTTGTCCTAGAAAGGCTGGTACAATTCCCATCTTGGTAGTAAGAATGAGACCAATAGCGCCCATCCCATAAATGATGGGAATCGTTATTACTAGGGTTAAGAAATACTTGTGCCAAATATTTTGCTTTTTTTGAAGACTATAGCTGAGTAGTGGAAAAGCGAATGGCCAACTGATATAGTAACCAGCAGCAGGTCCGATAAATTTAGCAAATCCTTCTCCGCCAGCAAAGACTGGTAATCCAATAGCTCCCATAAAGAGGTAAATGATAATGATAATTAAGGTATCCTTGGGTGGACGAACTAAGGCGACAAGGCACATAGCTAAGGTAGTGCCCGTGATAGCTCCTGAAATAAATGGAAGTGGAATATTGAGATAAGAAAGCACACAGATCAGGGCTAATAACAGTGCATTGGTTGTCAGGGTACGTGTGGTTTGTTTCATGAGTAAGCTCCTTTATGTCTAGTTTATATTATAGGCAAGTTTAGCTTATTTGTCAACCAAATATTTTTTTGTTGGTAACAATAACAAGTTTTAAGAATCATCTAACTATGATATAATAAAAGAAACTAAGAAATGAGAATGAAATGGATATTCAAAAATTATTTCCACAGGGGAAAATCGTGACAGCTCCTGTGATAGGAGATAACTATGTTTGTCTGCCAATTAAAAAGGATCAGTGGTTAGAATTAGAAAAGGGAAATTTGACTGACCGTGAATTACTATTAATACAGCTTTTGCAAGAACAGGAATTGGTAAATTTTAATGCTGGTCAGTCAAACTGGTATCGTTATCTAGTGTCAGGAAAGGCGGATCTACCTGTAATGGGACTGTCAGCAGTCCAATTTGTCTACGTAAAAGTAGACTCGGTTGCAGGACAGGAAATGGGGGATTGGAAGGGTTTATTGGTGGATTTTCTTCCGAATCTCATCGCTGATTTTGCTTTGGATGAAAATATGTACGTTTTTGTATTAAGGCAAAATCCTTACATGGAGGTTTTATCAGGGTTGTCAGAAATGTTACCTGTATTGGAATTTGATATTGGCGTACGGTTAAATGTGGCACTTGGTCAAGTTTGGCCACAAGAATTAGAGGCAGAGTGGTCACAACTTTTTCGAGCAGAATGGGAACTCTTTGTGCAAACGATTAATTCGACAGAACAGTCCGCTTGTAAGTCATTTAGTCAAATGATACATGAAAATATTGGTAGGAATCAATCTGTTTCTGCTCTCTTTTTAACACGTTTAGCTCGAACAATTCGCCAATTTGATCAGATGGAGGAGACAATTTTGATACTCTGGGATGAGGGAGCGGTTTTGACAAAAGTAGCCCAAAAACTCTATATTCATCGGAACACTCTTCAGTATCGTTTGGAGAAATTCTATGAACAGACAGGTCTTAATTTAAAAAATATGGATGATTTAGCCCTCTGTCGTTTGGCATTGTTATCATGATTGATAGTGATATTTTTTAGAATATGGTTCCTGTAATCTCGTTGTGCAAGATGCACAATGAGTTTTTTTCTTTTTTGGGCAAAGTGCGCTAGAAGAATAAAGCGTTTTCATTTACAATAAAAATATCAAATTCAAAGGAGCTTGTTATGGTACAAGTTAAATTAGATAAAGTTTACAAACGTTATCCAAATAGTGAACACTACTCAGTTGAAGATTTTAATCTTGACATTCAAGATAAGGAATTTATCGTTTTTGTTGGTCCTTCTGGATGTGGAAAATCAACAACTCTGCGCATGATTGCTGGTCTTGAAGATATTACTGAAGGTGAGTTTCTGATTGATGGACAAGTCATGAATGATGTGGCACCGAAAGACCGTGATATTGCCATGGTATTCCAAAACTATGCTCTTTATCCACATATGACAGTTTATGAAAATATGGCTTTTGGTCTGAAGCTTCGTAAGTACGCTAAGGATGAAATTGATCGTCGAGTGCGTGAAGCAGCGGAAATTCTTGGTTTGATAGAATTTCTTGATCGTAAGCCAGCAGACTTATCTGGTGGTCAACGTCAACGGGTTGCGATGGGACGTGCTATCGTTCGTGACTCTAAGATTTTCTTGATGGACGAGCCCTTGTCAAACTTGGATGCAAAATTGCGGGTATCCATGCGTGCAGAAATTGCAAAACTCCACCGTCGAATCGGTGCAACTACGATTTATGTTACCCATGACCAAACAGAAGCTATGACTTTGGCAGACCGTATCGTTATCATGAGTGCGACTAAAAATCCTAGTGGTACAGGTACGATCGGACGTATTGAACAAATTGGTTCTCCACAAGAGCTTTACAATACTCCTGCTAACAAATTTGTAGCTGGCTTCATTGGTAGCCCTGCCATGAACTTCTTCAAGGTTGCTTTGAAAGATGGTGTTATCAGTTCAGAACAAGGTTTGTCACTGCGTCTGCCAGAAGGAAAACGCAAACTTTTGGAAGACAAAGGCTACAATGGAAAGGAATTGATTTTTGGTATTCGTCCAGAAGATATCAAGGCATCTCAATTAGAATTGGATGCTTATCCTGAATCAGTTGTAACTGCTGAGGTTATCGTATCTGAATTATTGGGTTCTGAGTCTATGCTCTATAGTAAATTGGGTGATACTGAATTTGTTTCACGTGTTGAGGCTCGCGACCTCCACAATCCAGGTGAACATGTTAAGTTAGCCTTCAATGTTAATAAGGGTCATTTCTTTGATGTAGAAACTGAACAAGCTATTCGCTAATAAAATGAAGAGTCGATTTTCGGCTCTTTTTTGTGTTATTAGGAGAATAGCATTATTTGTGGTATAATTTATCAATAAAGTTAAAGGAGTAAGCAGATGAAAGCGATTGTAACTGTAGTAGGGAAAGACAGGACTGGTATTGTCGCTGGGGTGTCTAGCAAGATTGCTGAACTTGGTCTCAATATTGACGATATTTCTCAGACTATATTAAATGAGTATTTCACCATGATGGCGGTGGTGTCTAGCGATGAGAAGCAAGATTTCACTAGTCTACGCAGTCAGCTGGAGGCTTTTGGGCAAGAGCTCAATGTCAAAATCAATATTCAAAGCGCGGCGATTTTTGACGCCATGCACAATCTGTAAGGGGGACTCATGGATATCAAGCAAGTTACTGAAACCATTGCCATGATTGAGGAGCAGAATTTTGATATTCGCACCATTACCATGGGGATTTCCCTTTTGGACTGTATTGACAGCGATATTGAAAGAGCGGCGGACAAGGTCTATCAGAAAATCACCAGTAAGGCCAAGCACCTGGTTGCGGTGGGCGATGAGATTGCGACTGAACTGGGGATTCCCATTGTCAACAAGCGGGTCTCTGTGACCCCCATTGCCCTGATCGGGGCAGCGACAGATGCTCCTGATTACTTGCCTCTTGCGCATGCCTTGGATAAGGCAGCCAAGGAAATCGACGTGGATTTTATCGGCGGATTTTCGGCTCTGGTACAAAAAGGCTATCAAAAGGGTGATGAAATTCTGATTCAGTCCATTCCGCGGGCGCTAGCTGAGACTGACAAGGTCTGTGCTTCGGTCAATATCGGCTCCACCAAGTCGGGCATTAACATGACGGCTGTGCGGGATATGGGACGGATTATCAAGGAAACAGCGCAGGCATCAGATATGGGGGCAGCCAAGCTCGTCGTCTTTGCCAATGCGGTCGAGGATAATCCTTTCATGGCTGGCGCTTTCCACGGCGTCGGTGAGGCAGATGTGGTCATCAATGTCGGCGTTTCAGGTCCTGGTGTGGTCAAGCGTGCCTTGGAAAAAGTGCGCGGTGCCAGCTTTGATGTCGTGGCTGAGACGGTCAAAAAGACAGCCTTCAAGATTACCCGTATCGGACAACTAGTGGGAAGTTTAGCCAGCGAGCGGCTGGGGGTTAAATTCGGCATTGTAGACCTGAGCCTTGCTCCGACCCCTGCGGTGGGAGACTCGGTGGCGCGTGTCCTTGAGGAAATGGGACTGGAAATGGTCGGAACCCATGGAACGACTGCTGCGCTCGCTCTACTCAATGACCAAGTCAAAAAAGGCGGAGTTATGGCTTGTAACCAAGTCGGCGGACTCTCCGGTGCCTTTATCCCCGTATCAGAAGACGAGGGTATGATTGCGGCGGTGCAGGCTGGCTCGCTCAATCTGGAAAAGCTAGAAGCCATGACGGCTATCTGCTCGGTCGGGCTAGATATGATTGCTATTCCAGCGGCGACACCAGCAGAAACGATTGCGGCGATGATTGCCGATGAGGCAGCTATCGGCGTTATCAATCAAAAGACGACAGCCGTGCGGATTATTCCTAAGGGCGAAGAAGGCGATATGATTGAGTTCGGTGGACTGTTGGGAACGGCGCCTGTTATGGCGGTCAACCAGCATTCCTCAGCTGACTTTATTGCCCGCGGCGGACAAATTCCAGCACCCATTCACTCTTTCAAAAATTAAAAAATCAGGGAGTGGGACATCTCCAATAGTCTGGGAGACTATTGGAGATTGTGGATAAAGCAAGCGAAGCTTGTCACAAAAAACTGAAAAGGAATAGTTCGTTGTCCCACCCCCGTGATGCCTATTAGGCTTGTACGGAGTCTGTAATGGCGAACGCAGAAGTCAAGAGGCTACCGCGTCTTGTACATATTCTGAACAGATTTTTTGAGGCTGCATACTTTTGTATTAGCCTCTTTTTGCATACAAAAATCCCAACCTGATGGTTGAGATTGGTACTTAATTTTCTTTTTTCTCAAAAAAAGCAGCATATAGAGCTTTAAGGGCTTCCTTTTCTTGCTCAGACTTGATAACGAACATAATTGAGACCTCACTAGAGCCTTGAGACAACATTTGAATATTGATGTTGTTGTCAGATAAGGCTTTGGCAGCAGTCGCAGTGACCCCGACATGGCTTTTCATATTCTCACCAACAATCATAATGATTGATAAATCATGTTCGATATCAGCCGTATCAACTTCTAGTTTTTGTGTTAGCTGACGTAGAATTTCTTGCTCTTTGATTGGTGTTAACTCACGCTGGCGCAAGACAATGGAGAGATCGTCAATACCAGTCGGCATATGTTCCCAGCTGATATTTAATTCTTCGAGGACTTCTAATAATTTTCGACCAAAACCAACCTCGCGGTTCATCAGGTATTTGGACATGTTGATGCTGACAAAACCTGAATCAGCGGCAATTCCAACCACTGGAAAGGCATGTGTTGTATGTTTCAAAATGATTTTAGTCCCAGGGTGGTCAGGATTATTTGTATTTTTAATAACGAGTGGAATTTTGCCTCGATAAGCAGGTATGAGCGCTTCGTCATGAAGGACAGAAAAACCAGCATAAGCCAACTCCCGCATTTCGCGATAGGTCAATTCAGGAATGGAGTGAGGTTTATGAATCACACCAGGATGTGCTGCAAATATCCCGTTGACATCTGTGAAGTTTTCATAGAGATCAGCCTTGACACCAGCGGCAATGATAGAGCCAGTGACATCAGAACCACCACGTGAAAAAGTACAGATCTGATCATCTTTGGTGACACCAAAAAATCCAGGGATAACCAAAACTTCATCGCCGTCAGCTAATTCTTCGATTTTGTCATAACTAGATGGCAAAATACGTGCATTACCAGGTTCGCTGGTTACCACGATTCCTGCCTCACGGGGATGAACATAACGCGCCTCAACTCCGTTTTGTGAAAAATAGGCAGCGATTAATTTAGCATTATTGTTTTCTCCGGCAGCCAGAAATGTATCATAGAGGAAATCATTTTCCTCTATGGGGAGGGTAGCCAGTTTTTTGATACTTTTAGAAATTTTTTCTAAAATTGCTGGACGTAAACCTAATTCTTCCACCATAGCAGCATAGCGATTGATAATCCAGTCTTGACGTTTAGTGACATCGTTACCAGCTACATAATCACGATAATATTTAATTAAGGCATCTGTAACTTTCGTATCGTCAGCACTGCGTTTTCCAGGAGCAGATACGACGACGAAACGGCGGTCAGGATCAGACTTGACGATATTTAAAACTTTTTCTAGCTGGTTTGCAGAAGCTAAAGAACTTCCACCAAATTTGATAACTTTCATAAATTCTCCTCAAAAAATAAACTTAGTTAAATTATAGCAAAATTCTGAAAAATAATAAACTAATAAAAAATCGAATCAAATTTAAACGAAATAAATTCATTTTATTTTATGTTTAGACTTGAAAAATATTTTTTTTATGGTAAACTTAAGCTTAACTTTATAGTAAATTTGATAGTCAAATTATTTTATTATAAAATGAATAAAAATTGGAGATGATGAAATGGTTTTTGAAAATATTTTGTATCAAGTGACAGACGATGTCGCAACTTTGACTTTGAATCGTCCAGAAGTGTCAAACGGTTTTAATATTCCTATGTGTGAAGAAATACTAAAAGCTCTGGACTTGGTAGATGCAAATGAGGATGTGCATTTTCTCATTATCAAGGGAGAGGGAAAAGTCTTTTCAGTTGGTGGAGATCTAGCAGAGATGCAACGTGCAGTTGAGGCAGATGATGTCCAATCTTTGGTGAAAATTGCTGAGTTGGTTAATGTTATTTCTTTCAAGATGAAAAAACTTCCCAAGCCAGTTATTTTAGTTGCAGATGGACCAGTGGCGGGTGCAGCAGCCAATATGGTGGTGGCAGCAGATTTCTGTATTGCTTCTGAAAAGGCACGATTTATTCAAGCTTTTGTTGGTGTGGGTCTAGCACCTGATGCTGGAGGACTTTATCTGTTGACTCGTGCGATTGGCGTAACTCGTGCGACACATTTGGTTATGACAGGTGAAGCCCTGACGGCTGAAAAGGCTCTCGAATATGGTTTGCTTTATCGGTTATCTGAATCTGAAAAATTGCAGAAAACAGTTGATCAACTGTTGAAAAAGCTAAAACGTGGGTCAATCAATTCTTACCGTGCCATGAAAGAAATGGTTTGGCAAAGTCTCTTTACAGCTTGGGATGAATATGCTGCCTTAGAATTGAACTTGCAAAAATCTTTGGCTTTTACTGATGATTTTAAAGAGGGTGTGCGTGCTTATGGAGAACGGCGCAGACCAAAATTTACAGGTAAATAATGAAAAATTTTCAGATAAATTTCAATTTAGGGCTTGCAAAGTACGGAAAGTTCTGCTATACTTTGAGAGTCAAATGGTTTAGAAGTGGAATCGTTTGATTGATAGATGACAGAAACATTGTTTGTCATCTATGGTGTTATCAACGCTCACTTATTTGGTAAGGAGGGATGATTTTTGGATTACCAACAAGTCAATGAATACTTAACTTCAATCTTTAATAATGTTTTGGTTGTCGAAGAATCGAGTCTAAGAAGCAGTCGCTTTAACGACGTCTCCATCAAAGAAATGCACACGATAGATGTTATCGGTGCAAATCCTAACGCAACTCCTAGTCTGGTGGCAAAAGAGCTGATGGTGACTTTGGGGACAGTGACAACTAGTTTGAATAATTTGGAACGTAAAGGCTACATTGAGCGTACACGTTCAAAGGTGGATCGACGTGTGGTTTATCTTAGTTTGACTCAAAAAGGGCGTTTGCTTTATCGCCTTCATACACGTTTCCACCGTCGGATGGTTGAACGAATCACTGATGGTTTGAGTTCAGAAGAGCTTTTGATTATGGAAAACGGGTTGAAAAGTCTCTATCGCTTCTTAGAGGAGTTGAAATAATGAGTTATGCAAAGATTTCTCAGGTGGCTCATTACGTGCCTGAGCAGATCATTACTAACGACAATTTATCCCAGATCATGGATACTAATGACGAGTGGATCAAGACGCGCACAGGAATTGAACGCCGCCATATCAGTAGAAATCAAACTACAAGTGATTTAGCAGCAGAAGTAGCAAAAAAATTGCTCGTTAAATCTGGGCTCGCAGCTGAGGAATTGGATTTTATCCTCATAGCAACTATTACTCCGGATTCAAACATGCCTTCAACCGCGGCGAGGGTTCAAGCAGCTATTGGTGCAACGAATGCCTTTGCAATGGATATTGTAGCAGCGTGTAGTGGCTTTATCTTTGCCTTGGCAACGGCTGAAAAGTTTATCCGTTCAGGCCCTTACAAAAAAGGTTTGGTTATTGGAAGCGAAACTCTATCCAAGATTGTGGATTGGTCTGACCGTTCAACAGCTGTTCTTTTTGGAGACGGTGCGGGCGGTGTTTTATTGGAAGAGGCTGAACAGCAGCACTTTTTAGCAGAAAGTATTCACTCAGATGGTTCTTGTGCTTCTAGTTTGGTATCTGGTGTAGTTGGTTTGAGCTCACCTTTCTCTGAACTTGGAGAAAATCAACCATTTTTAACCATGGAGGGCCGTTCTATCTTTGATTTTGCGGTGCGTCGTGTTTCAAAATCCATTAAAGAAACAGTAGAGAAAGCTGGTTTCTCAGTAAATGAGATCGATACTTATCTGCTTCATCAGGCAAATGTCCGCCTTTTAGATAAAATGGCAAAAAAAATGGGAGTTGACCGAGAAAAATTGCCAGCAAATATGATGGAATATGGTAATACTAGTGCAGCTAGCGTGCCTATTCTTTTGTCTGAATGTGTAGATAAAAATTTGTTAACACTGGGAAGTTCTCAAAAAGTGGTACTATGTGGCTTTGGTGGAGGTTTGACATGGGGCACACTTATTGTTACAATTTAGTTAAAGCTGTGGAAACACAGATAAAAATAATTAATTTTAAAGGAGTCTATCATGGCAGTATTTGAAAAAGTACAAGAAATTATCGTTGAAGAATTGGGTAAAGAACCAGAAGAAGTGACGCTTGAGTCTTCTTTTGACGATCTTGACGCTGATTCATTGGATTTATTCCAAGTGATTTCAGAAATCGAAGATGAATTTGATATTCAAATTGACACTGAAGGTGATTTGAAAACAGTTGGTGATTTGGTCGCTTACGTAGAGGCACAAACTAAATAATATTGAAACCCGTATGAGAGGATGTAGTTTTGACTAGTCATCTCTTTTTGGGAAGACAATAAAATCGTGCGGGGGTGGGACAAAACGTGTTTTGAATGTAGCGAAAAACGTTTCTGTTCTGCTCCCACTTGTTTAGGCAATAGTTTGATTGTCAAATGATAAGTTTATAAATGCTTTGGCAGCTCCCAGTTGCATTCGAGCTATTGCTTAAGCAAGTCAATAATAGAAAGAGGAAATTATGCATACTCGTATTACAGATTTATTAGGAATTAAATATCCAATTTTCCAAGGAGGGATGGCCTGGGTCGCTGACGGTGACTTGGCGGGTGCCGTTTCTAATGCTGGTGGTTTAGGGATTATCGGCGGAGGAAATGCTCCAAAAGAAGTGGTTAAAGCAAACATTGACAAAATCAAGGCTGTAACAGATAAACCTTTTGGTGTTAACATCATGCTCTTGTCGCCTTTTGCTGAAGATATTGTAGACTTGGTTATCGAAGAAGGTGTCAAGGTGGTGACGACTGGAGCTGGGAATCCTAGTAAATATATGGCTCGTTTCCATGAGGCTGGTATCACGGTCATTCCAGTAGTGCCAAGTGTGGCCCTTGCTAAACGGATGGAAAAAATCGGTGCGGATGCCGTTATTGCTGAAGGTATGGAAGCAGGCGGTCACATCGGTAAACTGACTACCATGGTTTTAACACGCCAAGTGGTTGAAGCAGTTAATATCCCTGTTATTGCAGCGGGTGGGATTGCTGATGGTAGTGGGGCAGCAGCAGCCTTTATGCTGGGTGCAGAAGCTGTTCAAGTTGGAACTCGTTTTGTTGTGGCAAAAGAGTCTAATGCTCATCCTAACTATAAAAATATGATTATCAAGGCGCGTGATATTGATACAACAATTTCAGCGCAACACTTTGGTCATGCTGTGCGTGCTATTAAAAATAAGTTAACACGTGATTTTGAAAAGGCAGAAAAAGAAGCCTTTAAACAAGAAAATCCTGATTTGACAGTTTTTGAAAATCTAGGAGCAGGTGCCCTTGCCAATGCGGTTGTCCGCGGTGATGTGGAAAATGGTTCTGTCATGTCTGGACAAATCGCTGGTCTGATTTCCAAAGAGGAAACTTGTGAGGAAATCTTGAAGGACATCTACTATGGAGCCGCAGAGGTTATCCAAAAAGAAGCAGGCCGTTGGGCGGGAGTAACTAGAAATGACTAAGACAGCCTTTCTCTTTGCAGGTCAAGGCGCCCAGTATCTCGGCATGGCGCGTGATCTCTATGAAGAATACGACGTGGTTCGTGAGACATTTGCCGAGGCTAGTCAAGTGCTAGGCTACGATGTGAGAGCCTTGATTGACCAAGATGAAGAAAAACTCAACCAAACTCGCTATACGCAGCCAGCGATTTTGACGACTTCGGTCGCTATTTATCGCTTGTTGAGCGAAAATGGATTTGAGGCGGATATGGTCGCAGGGCTGTCGCTGGGTGAATATTCTGCCTTGGTCGCAGCAGGTGCGCTTGATTTTAAAGACGCAGTTGCTCTGGTTGCCAAACGTGGTGCCTACATGGAAGAAGCGGCGCCAGCAGGTTCTGGTAAAATGGTTGCTGTTTTGAACGCAGACGTCGCCTTGATTGAGGAAATTTGCCAAGAGTGTTCCGCTTTTGGCGTGGTGACGCCAGCCAACTACAATACACCGAGCCAAATTGTCATCGGTGGTGAAGCGGCAGCGGTTGACAAGGCTGTGGATCGTTTGAAGGAAGCTGGAGTCAAGCGACTCATTCCTTTGAATGTCTCGGGACCTTTTCACACAGCACTCTTGAAGCCAGCCAGTGACAAACTAGCACAGGCACTCGCAGATGTTGATTTTTCTGATTTCCGCCTGCCTTTGATCGGAAATACAGAAGCTAAGGTTATGGAGCGAGGGCGGATTAAGGAGCTCTTGACGCGACAAGTTATGGAGCCCGTTCGTTTTTACGAAAGTATAGCGACCATGCAGGAAGCCGGGGTGACGGATTTTATTGAGATTGGTCCGGGAAAAGTTTTGACGGGATTTATTAAGAAAATTGATAAGTCGGCGACAGTTCGCCAAGTAGAAAACGTAGAAAGTTTTACTGCTCTTCTAGAAAAATGAGGAAAATTCATGGAACTGAAAGACAAAAATGTTTTTATAACGGGTTCGACTCGTGGGATTGGTCTTGCTATTGCTCATAAATTTGCAGCTCAAGGTGCCAATATCGTTTTGAATGGTCGTGGCGAAATTTCAGAAGAAGTACTGACTGAGTTCGCTGGCTACCCTATTAAGACGGTAGCAATTTCAGGTGATGTTTCAGATAGTCAAGACGCCAAACGTATGGTCGAAGAAGCGATTGTTGCCTTGGGTTCAGTGGATGTCTTGGTTAATAATGCAGGCATCACCAAGGATAAACTTATGCTCAAATTGACCGAGGAAGACTTTGAACAAGTCTTGAAAGTCAATCTGACAGGTGCTTTCAATATGACACAAGCTGTTTTAAAACCGATGACTAAAGCACGTGAGGGAGCTATTATCAATGTTTCTAGTGTTGTTGGTTTAACAGGAAATATTGGGCAAGCTAATTATGCAGCGTCTAAAGCAGGATTGATTGGTTTTTCAAAATCCGTAGCGCGTGAGGTAGCGGCGAGAAATGTTCGTGTCAATGCGATTGCACCAGGCTTTATCGAGTCAGATATGACTGAGGGCTTACCTGAGAAAATCAAAGAGGCTTCGCTGGCTCAAATTCCAATGAAACGCTTTGGAAATACCGAAGAAGTCGCAGATGTCGCTATTTTTCTTGCTAGCCAAGAATATTTAACAGGTCAAGTGATTGCTATTGACGGCGGTCTTACTATGCAGTAAAATTAAAGGAGTTCAGTATGAAACTAAATCGAGTTGTTGTAACAGGATATGGATTGACTTCGCCTATTGGAAATACGCCCCAAGAATTTTGGGATAGCTTGGTGAATGGAAAAATCGGAATTGGTCCCATTACCAAGTTCGACGCTAGTGAATACAGTGTTTATAATGCCGCTGAAATCAACGATTTTCCCTTTGACAAATACTTTATCAAAAAAGACACTAATCGTTATGATAACTACTCGCTCTATGCTTTGTATGCGACTTTAGAAGCGGTAGAAATGGCAAAACTTGATCTTGATAGCTTGGACAAAGACCGCTTGGGTGTCATCGTTGCGTCAGGTATCGGTGGAATCAAGGAAATCGAAGACCAAATCGTGCGTCTGCATGACAAGGGACCAAAACGGGTCAAACCGATGACTCTTCCAAAAGCACTGCCAAATATGGCGGCTGGGAATGTCGCTATGCGCCTAGGTGCAAACGGCGTATGTAAATCAATCAACACAGCCTGCGCTTCTTCAAACGACGCCATTGGTGACGCGTTCCGCTCTATTAAATATGGTTTCCAAGATATTATGGTAGTTGGTGGGGCAGAAGCCTCAATCACACCTTTTGCCATTGCTGGTTTCCAAGCCTTGACCGCTTTGTCAACAACCGAAGACCCAGCTCGTTCGTCTATTCCATTTGACAAGGACAGAAACGGCTTTATCATGGGTGAAGGTGCTGGTATGCTGGTCTTGGAAAGCCTGGAGCATGCTGAAAAACGTGGTGCGACAATCTTGGCTGAAGTTGTCGGCTACGGAAATACTTGTGACGCCTACCACATGACTTCTCCACATCCAGAAGGTCTGGGAGCCATTAAGGCCATTAAGTTAGCTTTGGAAGAAGCCAAAATCGAGCCAAGCCAAGTCGGTTATGTCAATGCTCACGGAACTTCAACGCCAGCTAACGAAAAAGGTGAGAGTGCCTCTATCGTAGCAGTGCTGGGCAAGGACGTTCCTGTATCCTCAACCAAGTCATTTACAGGGCACTTGCTGGGAGCTGCTGGCGCAGTCGAAGCCATTGCTTCAATTGAAGCGATTCGCCACAGCTATGTGCCAATGACGGCTGGTACTAGCGAGTTATCTGATTATATCGAGGCAAATGTCGTCTATGGTCAAGGAAAAGAGCATGATATAGAGTATGCTATTTCAAATACCTTTGGCTTTGGTGGACACAATGCAGTGCTTGCCTTTAAACGTTGGGAGGATTAGATGAATATCAATGAAATCAAAGAGTTGATGGCTCAGTTTGACCAATCAAGTCTTAGAGAATTTTCTTATAAAAATCAAAGCGATGAATTGACTTTCAGTAAGAATGAGGTTAACACTTCTGCGCCGCAAGTAGCGCCGGCAATAGAGGTTGCTAGTCCTGCTCCGCAAGCAAGTCCAGCAGTTGAAGAAACACCAGCTCAGCCAGCTCCTACAGTTGTGGCGGAAGGCGACATCGTTGAAAGCCCGCTAGTCGGCGTTGCTTATTTGGCAGCTGGACCAGACAAGCCACCTTTTGTACAAGTAGGCGACCAAGTTAAAAAGGGTCAAACCCTGATTATCATCGAAGCCATGAAAGTCATGAACGAAGTTCCAGCACCTAAGGACGGCGTGGTGACAGAAATTCTGGTTCAAAATGAGGAAATGGTCGAATTTGGGAAAGGCTTGGTACGCATTAAATGATTGATATTACTGCAATAAAAGAGGCCCTTCCTCACCGTTATCCTATGTTATTAGTGGATCGCGTTTTGGAAGTGTCAGACGATGAAATCGTTGCGCTGAAAAATGTGACCGTCAACGAGCCTTTCTTTAACGGGCATTTTCCACAATATCCTGTCATGCCGGGCGTTTTAATCATGGAGGCTCTCGCGCAGACAGCGGGCGTTTTGGAATTGTCCAAGGAAGAAAACAAGGGCAAGCTGGTCTTTTACGCTGGTATGGACAAGGTTAAATTTAAAAAGCAAGTCGTGCCGGGCGACCAGCTCATCATGACGGCTAAATTTATCAAGCGTCGTGGAACAATTGCGGTCGTGGAAGCCAAGGCTGAGGTGGACGGCAAGCTAACGGCGAGCGGTACCTTAACCTTTGCCATTGGTCAATAAAAAGGAGATTTCACCATGTTTCGTAAAATTTTAATTGCCAATCGTGGGGAAATTGCGGTGCGGATTATTCGGGCGGCTAGAGAACTGGGCATTGAGACGGTTGCGGTTTATTCGACTGCTGACAAAGAAGCTCTGCATACCTTGCTAGCTGACGAGGCTATCTGCATCGGACCAGCCAAATCAACTGATTCTTACCTAAATATGAATGCGGTGCTGTCGGCTGCTGTTTTGACAGAAGCGGAAGCCATTCACCCAGGCTTTGGATTTTTGAGTGAAAATTCCAAGTTTGCGACCATGTGTGAGGAAGTCGGCATTAAATTTATCGGGCCTTCTGGTGCAGTTATGGATCTCATGGGCGACAAAATCAATGCACGAGCGCAGATGATTGCGGCCAAAGTCCCTGTCATTCCTGGCTCAGACGGCGAGGTGCACACGGCGCAAGAAGCTCTTGAAGTGGCGGAGAAGATTGGCTATCCAGTCATGCTCAAGGCCTCTGCTGGTGGTGGCGGAAAAGGGATTCGCAAGGTCGAAAAAGCAGAGGACTTAGTTCCTGCTTTTGAGTCTGCTTCAAGTGAAGCCAAGGCTGCTTTTGGCAATGGCGCTATGTATTTGGAGCGGGTGATTTACCCAGCACGTCACATCGAAGTTCAGATTTTGGCTGACCAGCACGGTCATGTGGTTCATTTGGGTGAACGCGATTGCTCACTGCAAAGAAATAATCAAAAAGTCTTGGAAGAAAGTCCGTCAGTAGCGATTGGAAAAACACTGCGCCAGCAAATCGGTCAGGCGGCTGTACGCGCTGCCGAGTCGGTTGGCTACGAAAATGCGGGAACCATTGAATTTCTGCTGGACGAAGAAAAAGGCGAGTTCTACTTTATGGAAATGAACACGCGGGTTCAAGTAGAGCATCCGGTCACAGAATTTGTCACTGGCGTTGACATTGTCAAGGAGCAAATCAAGATTGCTGCAGGGCAAGAGCTGTCCTTCAGCCAGGATGATGTCACCATTACTGGGCATGCCATTGAGTGTCGAATCAATGCGGAAAATCCAGCCTTTAATTTTGCGCCTAGCCCCGGCACGATTTCTAATCTTTATCTGCCGAGCGGAGGTGTCGGTCTGCGTGTGGACTCAGCGGTTTATCCGGGCTACACCATTCCGCCTTATTATGACAGTATGATTGCCAAAATCATCGTTCACGGTGAAAATCGTTTTGATGCACTCATGAAGATGCAGCGTGCGCTTTATGAACTGGATATTGACGGTGTCTTAACTAATAGCAGTTTTCAATTAGATCTGATTTCAGATCCTCATGTTATCGCAGGAGATTATGATACTGCCTTTTTAATGGAGAAATTCTTACCAGCTTATCAAGAGAAACTTAAAAACCAAGAAGGCTAAAGCCTCATATTTGATGAAGGAGTACATATAAATAATGGCTTTGTTTTCAAAAAAGGATAAATATATCCGAATCAATCCAAATCGTTCCATAAAGGAAGCAGCACAAGCTAAGCCAGAAGTACCTGATGAACTCTTTGCTAAATGCCCGGCTTGTCAGCACACGATTTACAAGAAAGATTTAGGAAAAACTAAGGTTTGCCCACTCTGTTCATATAATTTTCGGATTTCTGCTTTTGAGCGTTTAGAGCTCACTATTGATCCAGCTTCTTTTAAAGAACTTTTTTCAGGAATTGAAACAAAAAATCCCATTAATTTTCCGAATTATATGGAAAAATTAGCAACAGTTCGTGAAAAAACGGGTCTGGACGAGGCTGTTTTAACAGGAACTGCGACTATTTGTGATCATAAGATTGCACTTGGTATTATGGATTCTAATTTTATCATGGCTTCCATGGGAACAGTTGTGGGTGAAAAAATCACTCGCCTTTTTGAGTATGCGACAGAGGAAAAACTGCCAGTCGTACTCTTTACAGCATCGGGTGGTGCTCGCATGCAGGAGGGCATCATGAGTCTCATGCAAATGGCGAAGATTTCAGCAGCTGTCCAAAGACATTCTAAGGCAGGCTTGTTTTATCTGACTGTTTTGACCGACCCGACTACAGGCGGCGTGACAGCGTCCTTTGCTATGGAGGGCGACATCATCTTAGCTGAGCCACAGACCTTGATCGGCTTTGCTGGACGGCGCGTGATTGAGTCGACCGTGCGGGAAAATCTGCCGGATGATTTTCAAAAAGCGGAATTTTTGCTTGAGCATGGTTTTGTAGATGCAATTGTTGAACGAGCAGAATTACGAGATAAGATTGGGCAGCTGCTTGGTCTACATGGGGGACAAATATGAGTAGGATTAGTCAAATTGTAAAAGGAGCGCGCGACCAAGCACGTTTAACAGCTCTTGATTTCGCGCATGCCCTTTTTGAGGATGTGATAGAGCTTCATGGAGATCGTTCTTTTCGTGATGATGGTGCTGTAGTAGGAGGGATTGGTCGGCTGGCAGACCAGCCTATTACCTTTGTCGGTATCCAAAAAGGGCGTAACCTCCAAGATAACCTTAACCGTAATTTTGGTCAACCTCATCCCGAAGGCTACCGTAAGGCGTTGCGTTTGATGAAACAGGCTGAAAAATTTGGGCGTCCAGTTATTACTTTTATCAATACTGCCGGTGCTTATCCGGGTCTTGGTGCTGAGGAGCGTGGTCAAGGTGAAGCGATTGCTCGCAATTTAATGGAAATGAGTGACCTGAAAGTACCGATTATCGCCATTATCATCGGTGAGGGCGGCTCAGGCGGGGCGCTGGCTTTGGCTGTAGCGGACAGAGTCTGGATGCTGGAAAATTCGATTTATGCCGTTCTCAGTCCTGAAGGTTTTGCTTCTATCCTCTGGAAAGACGGTAGCCGCGCTATGGAAGCAGCGGAATTGATGAAAATCACTCCGTCTGAACTCCTTGTCATGCAGGTAGTGGATAAGGTCTTATCTGAAAAAGGTATGAGCAAGCAAGACTTGATCGACCGAGTCAAACAGGAGCTAGTTAAGGAACTTGAAAAGCTCCAAGAGCTGTCTCTTGAACAGCTACTAGAAGAACGCTATGAGCGTTTTAGAAAATATTAAAACAAAAGGCTGGAATGGAATTCTGGCTTTTTTAATAGACGTTTAATTCCTTAACTACATTTTCTCCAAAAATCGTGCTAATCAGTGCGATTTTTTGTTATAATGTTTAAGGAAAGTTGAGAAAAATAGTGATTAATTTTATTTTACACATTGATGATTACATCTATACGATTGCACAGGCAGTTGGCCCTTGGACCTATGTTATTCTTTTTTTGGTCATTTTTATTGAGACAGGGGCAGTTGTTTTTCCATTTTTACCGGGAGACAGCCTCCTTTTTGCAGCAGGGGCTTTGGCTGCAAATCCCAAAATGAATTTTCATGTTTTGCTGTTCATGGGTCTCTTTTTCATTGCGGCATTAGCAGGGGATGTGCTTAATTTTTATTTAGGAAGAACGCTGGGCTATCGTTTAGTTCATCATAAATTTTTTAGTAAGTTTATTAAAGAGGAGCATATCCGTGAGGCGGAGAATTATTTTGAAAAGCATGGTTCTGCGGCGATTATTTTGGGGCGCTACATTCCTATTGTTCGTACTTTTCTGCCCTTTGTTGCAGGTCTTAGCCAATATCCAGTAGCTGATTTTATCAAGCGAGTCTTGCTAGCAGCCTTTTCTTGGTCTCTGATTGCGACGGGTGCCGGCTATCTTTTTGGAAATATCTCTTTTGTTAAGGCACACTTTTCAGCGATTGTGCTGGGAATTGTTATTGTAACGCTGATGCCCACGGTTATAACACTGCTAAAAGGCCGAATCATTCAAAAACGGAATAAACAAATGAAACGGTAGTTGTAGAACTGCTGTTTTATTGTGAAAGTAAATATGCTAAGTAAACTAGCTATGGTCAGGTTTTAGCTTAAAAATAGCATAAAATTTCCACTATCCGCATAAACACTGGAAGCATTATACCTCGTCAGGGATAAACCAATCAAATTACTATTGATTTTCTACGTATGAATGAGCTTTGGTACGACAATTTTTCCTGAAAAGTGATAATTAAAATATACTTCCAATGCAAATCGAATATTCACAAAGGTAGGCACTTCAAAAATGAGGTGTCTATTTTTTTACTCAATTTGAAAAATCGTGATAATGATGGAAAGAAAAACTTGGGAAAGAAAATGTAGCTCTCCCACGATAAAGACACTAAAAACATAAAAATCAATATATCACAGAAAGGACGAAATATGGAACGTAAATTTGTTATTCTCAATATGGGAAAAATTTTTGGAAACTTGGAATTTGCTGGTGAAGATAAGGTTATTCAGAGAAGAATCAACGGGCAGTTTAGTCTGACACTTGAAAAGAATGAAAGCAATTGGAAGATTGTGAAGTAATCTAATCAAAGAAAATATTTCCATTTCATTCTCTACCATCTAAAATTGACCAGTCAGTCAAAATATGATATACTCTAATTGAACATACTGACTGGCTAGTCAATTTAGTGAGGTGTCTTATGACTACTAAGAATTTTGAAAAAATTTCAGATGAAAAAAAGGAGCAAATAATAACTAAAGGAATTGAAATTTTCTCGAAGTTTTCTTTTGTAGAAGCACGTACTGATTTAATCACTTATGAAGCTGGCATTTCTAAAGGTTTACTATTTTACTATTTTGGCAGTAAAAAGAATTTTTATTTATATTTGTTTAATTATACAATTGACCTATTGACGCAAGATTTAAAATATGAAGAAATTCATGATGACTTTTATGAAATAATTTTTGACATGATGGATATGAAATACAATTTAATCACGAGATATCCAAATGAAACAAAGTTTTTAAATATGGTTTCTAAGGAAACACACAAAGAAGTTAGCAAAGAAGTTAGAAATATTTTCAACATATATCATAAAAAATCAAAAGAAAAATCAAGTAAGATTATTTTAAATGCTGTTAAAAAATTAAGACTAAGGCAAGACATAGACACTCAAAAAATTATTGAGAGTTTAAGTTTATATATTGATGCAATTGTAATGAAATATCTCCATTTGTATCAAGACAATCCAACGGAGTTATTTGATAATTTTAATGAATTTAAAGAAGATATTAAAGAATGTCTTGATTTAATGATTTACGGAATTGTCATCAAATAAAACTTTTCAATATTATAATTAGGAGGAATGTTGAATGAACTATGACTATAAAAATCCATACGAACATTTATCTGGAAAATTAAATAATAGAAAACTGATTGCCGCTGGTTTTTCAGAAAAAACTTATGATACAGGGAATGTTAAACTGAACTTTGTTGTTGGTCCTAATAATGGACCAAGTTTATTGTTGATTCCAGCTCAAATTGGTATGTGGGAAAGTTATAAAAAAGTGCTTTTACCACTATCAAAAATTTTTCAAGTATATGCCATAGATGTGAGAGGTCATGGAAAATCTTCTTGGACACCGGGATATTATTCATGGAAAATTATTGGTGAGGATATAAAACTATTTATAGAAAATGTAATAAAACAAAAGGTAATTATTAGCGGAAATTCATCGGGTGGCATTATCGCTCTTTGGTGTGCTGCTAATATTCCCGAATATGTTTCCGGAATTATTCTTGAGGACGCACCTATTTTTTCTGCTGAAATGCCACGATTTAAAGAACAAGATAAATTTGTATATAACGGACTAAAACATCTTGTTGATCAAATTGGGAATATATCAGATAGAGATTTGGCAAATTATTTTAAAGATATGGAAGTACCAGCCTCTGATAAGAGAATCAAAAAAATTCCAAATTGGTTTGTCAGTTGGTTGTCACGAAAGATAAAGAAGTTTCAAAATAAATACCCCGATAGTCCAGTCGAAATCGGATTCCCATTCCCGAATAGCTTGCGTTTGCTAATTAAATCATTATCTATGTTTGACCCAGATTTTGCCAGAGCCTTTGTGGATGGTAGATTTTATGATGGCATTGATCATGCAGAAGCTTTTAAGAAAACGAAATGCCCCATATTGCTTATTCAAGCCGATTGGAAACGATACGAAAATTACGGACTTGTAGGAGCATTTGATGATGATGACGCTCAGCATGCTATTTCCTTGGCTTCGCAAATAATATATAAAAAAGTTTCCGCTAATCATGTTATTCATGCTTTCAAGCCAAAAGAGTATATTAAACTACTATCAGAATTTAAAGAAATAGTATCTGACAATTCTACATATAATGGT
Organism: Streptococcus massiliensis DSM 18628; assembly: GCF_000380065.1. Classification (GTDB taxonomy): domain Bacteria; phylum Bacillota; class Bacilli; order Lactobacillales; family Streptococcaceae; genus Streptococcus; species Streptococcus massiliensis. The sequence goes on from NZ_KB904371.1 coordinate 20,596, forward strand.
GCGTGATGAAAATGATAATTGAAAATTTGCAATATGTTTATTATAAAAAGTGAACTTAGCTGATAAATAATTACTAATTTTCCTTGCATAATAAGCCAATCTGCGCTATAATAGTATCTTGTGAGCGTGCCTCACTTACTCGCGGCAGAGATCGTGAGTCATTAGACCAAAAGGAGGAACTATCAATGGCTAAATACGAAATTCTTTATATTATTCGTCCAAACATTGAAGAAGAAGCAAAAACTGCTTTGGTAACGCGTTTTGACTCTATCTTAACTGACAACGGTGCAACTATCGTTGAGTCAAAAGACTGGGAAAAACGTCGTCTTGCATACGAAATCCAAGATTTCCGTGAAGGACTTTACCACATCGTAAACGTTGAAGCTGAAGACGCAGTCGCTTTGAATGAATTTGACCGTCTTTCAAAAATCAACGCTGACATTCTTCGTCACATGATCGTCAAACTTGACGCATAAGAAGGGTTACTATGATAAATAACGTTGTACTTGTGGGTCGGATGACCCGAGATGCAGAACTTCGCTATACACCCTCTAATGTTGCCGTTGCGACCTTCACTCTTGCAGTAAACCGCAATTTTAAAAGTCAGAACGGTGAGCGTGAGGCAGACTTCATCAATTGCGTGATGTGGCGTCAGCCGGCTGAGAATTTGGCAAACTGGGCAAAAAAAGGTGCTTTGATTGGAGTGACTGGTCGTATTCAGACCCGCAACTACGAAAATCAGCAAGGACAGCGTGTCTATGTTACTGAGGTTGTAGCAGAAAACTTCCAAATGCTGGAAAGTCGCGCTGCTCGTGAAGGTCAAGGTAGTGGTTATACGCCAAATAATAATTTTGGTAGCCCAACACCTAATTTTGGCAACAGTCAATCATCTTCTCAAACGCCTAATTTTTCACGTGATGAAAGTCCATTTGGAGCAACGAGCCCGATGGATATTTCAGATGACGATCTACCATTTTAATGGGACTATTAAATATATAAAGGAGAAAGAACATGGCTCAACAACAACGTCGTGGCGGATTTAAACGCCGTAAAAAAGTTGATTACATCGCAGCAAACAAAATTGAATATGTTGATTACAAAGATACAGAATTGCTTAGCCGTTTCGTTTCAGAACGTGGGAAAATTCTTCCTCGTCGTGTGACTGGAACATCAGCTAAAAACCAACGTAAAGTAACAACCGCTATCAAACGTGCTCGTGTAATGGCTTTGATGCCTTTCGTAAATGAAGACTAAAGATGGAGACCGTCAGGTCTCTTTTTTTGTGTAAAAAAAAGAGGAAATTTTCAGGACTTTTATTGACAATTTGTCAGTTGAGTGTTATACTACTTTAGTAAATGAGGGAAAAGAGATGAGAGATGTAAAAACGCCACAGGTTCGGCGAGCAGAAATTATGGCGGCAGCCATGAAAGTCTTCCATGAAAAGGGCTATCTAAAGACGAGAACACAGGACATCATCAATGAAGCGGGGATTTCGCGGGGGCTTCTCTACTACCATTTCAAGGACAAGGAAGATATCCTTTATTGCCTGATTGAAAAGTATTCAGAGCCGCTTTTGCAGCAGTTGAAAGAAATCAGCCAGCAGGAGGATTTACCTGTGCTGGAAAAACTGCGTTTGTTTATGGATGCGACCATGATTTCAGAATCCAGCTTGACACAGGAAAATAAAACCCTACAAAATACGGTTCACTTAGACGCAAATCGCTATCTTTTGGATCGCTTTTGCCATAAGCTCTGCCGACAGATGACGGTTTATTTTACCAATATTTTAGAGGAGGGAAGAGCTCAGCAGCTGTTTCACTTGGAGCGTCCAAAGGAGACGGCGACTTTCTTGATGACGGCTTATGTTTTCGTGTCAAATGATGCCAAAATACAAAGTCAAAGCGAGCAAGAAATGGTGCAGTATCTAGCGGCCTATAAGCGTTTGCTGGCAAGGACGCTGGAAATTGATGAGAATGATTTGTAATAGTGAGCTTGGTCAAGCTCATTCTTTAAACAGAAAATTGGCAATTTGTCAGTTGTAGTTAAAAGGAGAGACCATGTTAGATATTCAACATATCAGTAAGACTTATGCCAATGGCAAGGAGGCGGTCAAGGACTTGACTTTGACGGTTGAGGCGGGCGACATCTACGGCTTTATCGGGGCAAATGGTGCGGGCAAAACGACGACCATTAAGGCGGTCGTGGGCATTCATGGCTTTGATGAGGGCGACATTCAGATTTTAGGGCATTCGATTAGGGAGGAGCCGGTCAAATGCAAGCAGCAATTCGCTTTTTTGCCGGATAATCCCAATCTGTATGAGCAGTTGACGGGTTATCAATACATTGATTTTATTGGAAATGTTTATGGCGTGCCCATGGAAAAGCGCAACAGTATCGTAGAACAATATGCTCGGATTTTTGAGTTAGAGCCAGCCTTGGACAATCTGATTTCTTCTTATTCCCATGGAATGAAGCAGCGTTTGGCGCTGATTGCGGCGCTTGTTCACGGGCCCAAGCTCTTGATTTTGGACGAACCCTTTGTCGGTCTTGACCCCAAAGGTGCCTATCATCTAAAGGAAATCATGAAAGAGCGAGCGGCAGCGGGCTGTGCCATTTTCTTTTCGACCCATGTCTTGGAAGTGGCCGAAAAGTTGTGCAATAAGGTTGCCATTATGAAGGCGGGGCGACTGGTTGCAAACGGTAACCTCGATGAGGTCAAGGGTGCTTCTTCGCTGGAAACAATTTTTATGGAGTTGCAAGATGATGAATAAGGTGTTTTCTGTTTTAAAAATGGAATTGATTTCCTATTTTTCTTTGAATGAATATCGGAGACGCAAAAAATCTTCCCGCTTTTTTCTGATTTTTGGGCTTTTGATTGGCGCTCTTTATATCAGCGGCTACAATGTCCTGACGGCGGTCAGCTTGGTCAGAATGGGACAAATGGATGCAATTTTGGCTTACATGCTAGCGGTAGCAAGCGTCGCGGTCTTTCTTTTCACTTTCTTTCAGTTTAACGATTTCGTTTTTAACCGTCGTGATTTTGAAAAATTGAGTGTCTTGCCCTTGACCAGCCGGGAAATTGTCCTTGCCAAACAAGCCTTTCTCTACCTGCTCATGCTTGGCTTGTCGCTAATCTTTGTCCTGCCTGCGGGGCTTGTCTGGCTGCACAGCTCTGGGCAAGTTGTGATTTTTCTAGTCTATCTCATCTTGCTCTTTTTCCTACCCATGATTCCGATTTTTATGGCGGCAATGGCGGGGCTCGTCATCGCTAGGATCTCGGTCAAGGTGCGCTACAAAAATGCGTTTACCCTTATCTTGTCCCTGCTTCTTTTGGGGCTCTTTGTCGGGCTGAATGTTTTCAGTGCTCAGGAGATAAATCTGATCAATTTCAGCTTTTATCTGAGCCAGGCTCTGAGCAAGATATATCCTCTGGCGCTCCTGTTTTTGGATTTGAAGCACTTCTTTCTTGCCAGTCTCGTTTTCATTCTCCTTTCCTTGGCAGCAAGTTTGCTTGGCACTCGCCTTTTAGGGCGATTTTACGGGAAAATGGATGAATGGCTGGGGCAGGAAGTAAGAACTAGTCGGCACCACAAGCGGCAGCTGCATTCTCCCTTTGTTGCCCTCTATCAAAAGGAACTAGGTTCTTTTCTTCATTCGTCGACCTATATGCTCAATGCAGGCTTGGGGGTCTTTTTCTTGATTTTTCTAGCCTTTGGTTTACTTTTTGTCAATCCCGCGCAGGTGGCTGGAAGATTTGGGCTGGAAAAAATCGGTGGTTTTCTTCCTCTACTCGTCAGCGCTTCCTTTGCTCTTGCCTGCCCAGCAGCATCAAGCCTTTCTCTCGAAGGTGAAAATCATTCTCTCTTACAGACCATGCCTTTGTCCATGCGGCAGATTGTTGGGGCAAAGCTCTCTATCACCCTGTCTCTGCACTTTTTCGCTTATCTTTTAGTGGTTCCCATTTTTCTCTGGCGCTTTCCGCTGACAGGTTTGGAAAGTCTGACCTTGCTCTTGCTTCCCTTGGTCTATTCCTTTTTTACAGCCGCGCAGGGAATGTACCTCAATCTCCTCTTTCCGCGCTTTGATTGGGATAGTGAGGTTGTCATCATCAAGCAGAGTAAGGCTGCCCTCTTGTCGGGGCTCCTGGGTTTGCTCTCAGTTATCTTCCCAGTCTTGCTAGCAGGCCTGACGGGGCTTTCTCTGCCACTTAGCCTGTGGCTCACGGCTATCGTCCTTTTCTTGGCCGTCGGCTTTATCTATCATCGGCTTTCCGCTATCCGTTTTTTGGAAAAATAAAAAGAAGCTTCTGGCTTCTTTTTCTATTACTACCGCCGTGGGCCTGTTTGCATAGCGCTACGAATATTAAAACGTTTTTTGAGATAAAAGCGAAGGGCCAGAACGAGTACACCGACAATAAGAATAACATAACCGGGTAATAGAGGGTTGATTGTTCGAGGTAATAGAGCGGTTAGTGAAATACTAGCAACCCACAAAAGGGTCACTCCACCAATAATCAGGAAAGATTTAACAAAACTTGGACGTTTGGTTTCACCGGGTTCATAGAAACGGTAAACATAGTGGTACATAGCATAAAAAGCTAATCCTCCAACTAGCCCCATAGCTAAAAGAGTCACTAAGCCATAAGAACTTCCTGTTGTCGAAAAAGAATTCACAATTCCAGTGAAGGCAGCAACAATTCCCAAAATAAAGAGTGCAGAGTCCATAATCATAAGTGAAGGAGAAGTATTTTCCTCTTTTTCTTTGGCAATGGTAGTGGTTTCTGATTTGCTTTGAGCCCAAGAAGTTGGGGAACCATAGAGAGTTCGAGCAGTGATCCCCTTGTGTTGATTTTCTATCATTTCTGGGAAAATTTCTTCTAGATAAGTTTGAATTTCTTGATCGGTTTTACCGTCTTTGATTAGTTGATTTGTTGCAATGCGGACAAATTCTTGGTTTTTATTTGTTAATTGATCTAATGAATAGGTCATTGTAAAAAGTGCTCCTTACTAGGTGGATTAAAACCATTTTTTATGGATTAGATAAATTGTCAGGGAAATGCTCATGGCAAAGGCGATGAAAATGATGAGCCAGAAGGCATGGGGTTCGCCGTTAAGCGGCAGGTCATTATTTTTGAAGTTCATGCCGTAAGCCGAGAAAATCATGGTCGGAATGGACATGACAATGGTTACCAGCGCCAGTGTTTTCATGATATTATTTTGGTTGTTGGAAATGATTGAGGCAAAAGTATCAGTCATCCCGCGTAAGACATTGCCATAGATATCTGCCATTTCAATCGCTTGCTGGGTTTCAATCAGGGTGTCTTCCAGCAGGTCTTCGTCTTCCAGATACTTCTTGATATTGCTGGTTGCGCTGGTTAGCTTCTTAATCACGCGCTCGTTGGTTTTGAGTGAGGCTTTAAAGTAGACAATGGTCTTTTCCAGCTCCATGAGCTCAATCAATTCTTCGTTACGGGTCGCTTGGTGCAGGCGAATTTCAATCTGCTCACTCTTGCGGTCAATCGAACGTAGAGCGGTCAGGTAAAGCTCGGCATTGCGATAGAGAATTTGGAAAATGAACCGCGATTTCATAAAGGTGTAGAAATTACGCAACCTGCGGTGAATAAAAATTTCAAGTAGAGGTAATTCATAAAGGCAGGTGGTAATAATGGCATTTTCCGTTAGGATAATTCCCAGAGGGATTGTGACATAATAAGTTTTGTTATTCCGTTCTTCGGTAATGGGAACGTCGACGATGATCAGTGTGTACTCGTCCTCGATTGTTACCCGTGACATCTCTTCGGCGTCGAGTGGCGCCCGCAAATCGGCAATATCAATATCAAAAGCAGAGGCGATTTCCATAGATTCACTTTGAGAAGGGTTGACCAGATTGATCCAAGTTCCCGGTTCCAAACTATCAATTTCTTTAAATTCAGTTGTGGTTGATAGAAATACCTGTTTCATTTTTGATCTCCTCCCTACTCTAGTAAATTTACACCATATCATTATACTACAAATACGACCTTTTGGCTAATAGAATTCTAATTTTTTTGTTATAATGAAAGGATAAAGCGAAAAGTAGTAACAATTTAGAAAGTTGTGAACATGCAAGATAAAATTATTATTCATGGAGCGCGAGCTCATAATTTGAAAAATATTGATGTGACCATTCCCCGCGATAAGCTGGTGGTGGTGACAGGTTTGTCAGGCTCTGGTAAGTCTAGTCTGGCTTTTGACACCCTCTATGCGGAGGGGCAACGTCGCTATGTGGAAAGTCTGTCGGCCTATGCAAGGCAATTTTTGGGCAATATGGAAAAACCCGATGTGGATTCGATTGACGGGCTCAGCCCTGCCATTTCCATTGACCAAAAAACGACCAGCAAAAATCCCCGCTCAACGGTCGGGACGGCAACAGAGATTAACGATTATCTGCGGCTCTTGTATGCGCGGGTCGGGACGCCTTACTGTGTCAACGGGCACGGGGCTATTACGGCTTCCTCAGTCGAGCAAATCGTGGACAAGGTTTTGGAGTTGCCAGAGCGCCAACGCTTGCAGATTTTGGCGCCCATTGTGCGCAAGAAAAAAGGGCAGCACAAGACTATTTTTGAAAAGGTGCAAAAAGACGGCTACGTGCGGGTGCGCGTGGACGGTGATATTTACGATGTGTCCGAAGTTCCCGAACTATCCAAGAGCAAAAAGCACGATATTGAGGTTGTGGTAGACCGGATTGTCATCAAGGACGGAGTTCGCAGTCGGCTCTTTGACTCGGTCGAAGCGGCGCTGCGGATTGCCGAGGGCTATGTCATTATTGACACCATGGATGACAATGAATTGCTCTTTTCGGAGCACTATGCCTGTCCGGTTTGCGGCTTTACCGTGCCTGAGCTAGAGCCGCGACTCTTTTCTTTCAACGCTCCCTTTGGCTCTTGTCCAGACTGTGACGGTTTAGGGGTCAAGCTAGAGGTTGACTTGGACTTGGTCGTGCCAGATAGCCGTAAAACGCTGCGCGAAGGGGCGTTAGCTCCTTGGAATCCGATTTCGTCCAACTACTATCCGCAGATGCTGGAGCAGGCCATGCAAGAGTTTGGCGTAGATATGGATCAGCCTTTTGAAGATTTAAGCGAGCAAGAGAAAAACTTAATTTTCTTTGGCTCAAATGGCCGTGAGTTCCACTTCCATTACGAAAATGAATTTGGTGGTGTGCGCGATATTGACATTCCTTTTGAAGGAATTGTGACCAATATCAGTCGGCGCTATCATGAGACCAATAGCGATTTCACGCGGACGCAAATGCGTTCTTATATGAATGAGCTGACTTGCGCGGCTTGTCATGGCTACCGCCTCAATCCGCAGGCTTTGTCCGTGCGTGTGGGCGGCGAGCAGGGGCTCAATATCGGGGAGCTGTCTGATTTATCCATTGCCGACCATTTGGAGCATGTGACGGCTCTGACCTTGACGGACAATGAAGCCACGATTGCAAGACCCATTGTCAAGGAAATCAAGGATCGGCTGACCTTTCTTAATAATGTCGGGCTCAATTATCTGACCCTGTCGCGTTCGGCGGGGACGCTGTCAGGTGGGGAAAGCCAGCGGATTCGTTTAGCGACGCAGATTGGCTCCAACTTGAGCGGTGTGCTCTATATTCTGGATGAGCCCTCGATTGGGCTTCATCAGCGGGACAATGACCGCCTCATTGCCAGCCTCAAAAAGATGCGCGATTTGGGCAATACCTTGATTGTGGTCGAGCACGATGAGGACACCATGCGCGAAGCGGATTGGCTGATTGATGTGGGGCCGGGTGCAGGTGTCTTCGGTGGTGAAATCGTAGCCGCAGGAACGCCCAAACAAGTTGCCAAAAGCAAAAAATCAATCACTGGTCAGTATCTGTCGGGCAAGCGTAAGATTGAGCTGCCCTTAGAGCGGCGCGTGGGCAATGGTCGCTTTATCGAAATCACCGGCGCAGCCGAGCACAATTTGCAGCAGATTACGGCACGCTTTCCGCTGGGCAAGTTTATCGCAGTGACGGGCGTGTCTGGCTCGGGCAAGTCTACGCTAGTCAATTCCATTTTGAAAAAAGCGATTGCGCAAAAGCTCAACCGGAATTCGGACAAGCCGGGCAAGTACAAAACGATTTCTGGTATTGAGCATGTGGATCGGCTGATTGACATCGACCAGAGCCCAATCGGACGCACGCCGCGCTCCAATCCAGCCACTTATACCGGCGTTTTTGACGATATTCGCGACCTCTTTGCCAAGACCAACGAAGCCAAAATTCGTGGTTACAAAAAGGGACGTTTCAGCTTTAATGTCAAGGGTGGACGGTGTGAGGCCTGTGCGGGTGATGGAATTATCAAGATTGAGATGCATTTCTTACCTGATGTTTATGTGGCCTGCGAGGTCTGCCACGGTACCCGCTATAATAGCGAGACTCTAGAGGTTCACTACAAGGAGAAGAATATCGCCCAGATTCTAGATATGACAGTCAATGATGCGGTAGAATTCTTCCAGCATATTCCGAAAATTGCCCGCAAACTCCAGACGATCAAGGATGTGGGACTAGGCTATGTGACACTAGGACAGCCAGCCACGACCTTGTCAGGTGGTGAAGCTCAGCGGATGAAGCTGGCTTCCGAGCTCCACAAGCGCTCAACGGGTAAGAGTTTTTATATCTTGGACGAGCCGACGACAGGGCTCCACAGTGAGGACATTGCCAAGCTCCTCAAGGTTTTGGAGCGTTTTGTTGACGACGGCAATACGGTCCTTGTCATCGAGCACAATCTGGATGTCATTAAGACGGCAGACCACATTATCGACCTTGGACCAGAAGGTGGTATCGGTGGAGGTACCATTATTGCTACTGGCACACCAGAAGAAGTAGCTGCAAACTCTGCTAGCTATACTGGCCAGTATCTAAAAGGAAAGTTAAAATAAGATTTAAAAGGCTCTGCTTTTTTAGGCAGAGTCTTTTTTATAATAAATTACGAATTTTTTCTTTTATAAATGGGTTAAGAGAATAGTGTTTATCCAGATATTCTAGGAGTGCTTGAGCAGACTCAGAAATGCGTTCGTAACCTTGCAAAAAGTGAGGCAATTGCTTGGCTTCCTTTGGATAACCTTCTTCGAATCGTCTGTTGGTATTAAAGACATCTATAAAATTAGATTTAGAAGTTGTTTCCAAACTGATTAGTTCAGTCCAAAGCTTGACGGATCTGTTTTGGATCAAATCATAAGCAGCTAATTTTTCGCCTCGCTGATAGCGACCTAGCCCTAAATATAGATTACATGAAATTTCTCCCAATAGCCATTCACGGTCTCTATTTTCTTTTGATGGCAGTCTTTGTGGCTGACAGATTGTTTCATCAAAACCGACCTCCTTCCAGATAATCTTGCCTTCAGAGAAGGGAATGTTTGCTAGTTCATGAGCTTCAAAGACAGCAAATTCACAAAAAACATCATCTTCAAATAGAACTTTATGTCCGTCTACTGTATTTTGGTAGTGAAATGCAATTGGTTCTAGCTTACTTAACCAGGTTAGGTCTTGGATATAGGTCTGCTTGTAGCCATCTTTTACAATAACAAAGAAGTCTAAATCTGAGTACTGATCCAATCGTTCTCTTTCTGTTCCGCAAGAACCAAGTGCCAGCAAAGCTAGTGCTTGTTTCGAATCTTTTAGAGACTGACCAATCTCATCTAGTCTTTGTAACAGTAATTCTGTTTTATTCATATCGTTACCTCATTCTTTCTTGTTTAACGAAAATTATACATTTAGCGCTTTCAAATGTCAATTTCATCTAATCCTAACTATATAGATTGTATTATTTTCGGTATTTTTTTGCTATAATAAATTGAATCATTTTACGGAGGTTTTCTCATGTTATCAAGAGTTGAAAAATTTGAAGTAGCCTTAAAACAGACAGAGTGTGATGCTGTTTTAGTAACCAATCTGAAAAATATTTACTATCTGACTGGTTTCAGCGGGACAGAAGCGACGGTTTTTATCAGCAAGAATCGTCGGATTTTCCTGACGGATGCGCGCTATACACTGATTGCCAAGGGAGTTGTCCAAGGTTTTGATATTGTCGAAACGCGCGACGCGATTGGAGAGATTGTCAAGATTATTGCGGATGACAAGCTGCAAAAAATCGGTTTTGATGATGAGATTTCCTATGCTTACTTTAAAATGCTGGAAAGTGTTTTTGCTACTCATGAACTGGTGCCGATGACAGGTTTTATTGAAAAGCTGCGCATGATTAAAGATGAGCAAGAAATCGCGACCATTCGCAAGGCCTGTCAGATTTCGGATCAAGCCTTCCTAGATGTGCTGGACTTTATCAAGCCTGGTGAGACGACAGAGCTGGCTGTTATGAACTTTTTAGATGCCCGTATGCGCCAGCTAGGTGCTTCAGGTGCCTCTTTTGATTTTATCATCGCTTCGGGCTACCGCTCTGCTATGCCGCATGGTGTGGCTAGTGACAAGGTCATTCAAAAGGGTGAAACCCTAACCATGGACTTTGGTTGCTACTACAATCACTACGTCAGTGATATGACGCGGACTGTTCATGTGGGACAGGTGACAGATGAGGAGCGGGAGATTTATGATATTGTCCTGCGCAGCAATCAAGCCCTGATAGAAGCAGCTAAGGCTGGGCTTAGCCGAATTGATTTTGACCGGATTCCGCGCCAGATTATTAACGATGCTGGCTACGGTCCTTACTTTAGCCATGGGATTGGTCACGGTATCGGCCTGGACATCCATGAGATTCCTTACTTTGGCAAGTCAGAAGAGCCGATTGAGGCGGGCATGGTCTTGACTGATGAGCCGGGTATTTATCTGGACGGCAAATACGGCGTCCGCATCGAAGACGATCTCCTCATCACTGAGACAGGCTGCGAGCTTCTGACCCTTGCACCTAAAGAATTGATTGTTTTGAAGTAAAGAGAAACTGAGATTGGACTACTAGTCTCAGTTTCCTATCTTTTCAAGGGGATTTACTTGTGTTATAATATAGGCGATGAAGGAGGCGCTCATGGATCAAAAATCACGTCTTTCTTGGCAGGATTATTTTATGGCAAATGCGGAGCTCATTTCCAAACGTTCTACTTGTGACCGTGCCTTTGTTGGAGCGGTTCTGGTTAAGGATAATCGTATTATTGCCACAGGTTATAACGGAGGCGTTGCTGCAACTGAGAACTGTAATGAAGTCGGTCATCAGATGGATGATGGGCACTGTATTCGTACGGTTCATGCAGAAATGAATGCCCTTATTCAGTGTGCTAAGGAAGGAATTTCTACCAACAACACAGAAATATATGTTACTCACTTCCCTTGTATTAACTGTACAAAAGCTCTTTTGCAGGCAGGGATCAAAAAAGTGACCTATAAGTCAAATTATCGTCCTCATCCCTTTGCTATTGAATTACTTGAACAAAAGAATGTGCCTTATGTTCAACACGACGTGCCTTTAATTCAACTAGGAAAAGACTAGATTTTGCATAATGGCATTTGTGAAAATCCTTTATTTATGGTACAATAAAACGTAAACTAATTTTTAAAGAGGTAATTATAGCATGGTAGATGCAGGTAAATTGAAAAGTGGGATGACTTTTGTGACTCCAGACGGGAAATTGCTCCGTGTATTGGAAGCTAGCCACCACAAACCAGGTAAAGGGAACACGGTTATGCGGATGAAACTTCGTGATGTACGTTCAGGTTCAACTTTTGATACGACTTACCGTCCAGAAGAAAAATTTGAACAGGCGATTATCGAAAGCCGCAATGCGACTTATCTTTACCAAATGGATGATACAGCTTATTTCATGGATACAGAATCATTTGATCAATACGAAATTCCAGTTGTTAATGTTGAAGATGAGCTGAAATATATTTTAGAAAATTCAGAAGTGAAAATCCAATTTTATGGCAACGAAGTAATCGGTGTGACAGTACCGACAACTGTTATCTTGACAGTTACAGATACTCAACCTTCTATCAAGGGTGCAACTGTAACAGGGTCTGGCAAACCAGCAACACTTGAAACTGGTTTAGTTGTCAATGTGCCAGATTTTATTGAAATTGGTCAAAAATTAATTGTAAATACAGCAGAAGGTACATACGTGTCACGTGCCTAGAAAGGAACGGTCTATGGAAACTGAACAACAATTAGGAGAAATTGTCATCGCTCCACGCGTTTTAGAAAGAATTATTGCTATTGCAACGTCTAAGGTTGAGGGAGTTTACTCGCTGACAAATAAAAATATGTCTGATAGTTTGGCTAAGAGTGCTTCAGGTCGTGGAGTCTACCTTCAGGCAAATGAAGATGGTGATTTGGCTGTTGATATTTATATCTATCTGGACTATGGTGTGAGTGTCCCTGCAGTAGCTGTCGCTATCCAAAAGGCTGTTAAAAGTGCCGTGCACGATATGGCAGATGTCCTTTTGGATGCTGTAAATATTCACGTTGTAGCTATCGTCCCTGAAAAGACACCAAAACCAGATTTGAAAGATCTGTTTGATGAGGACTTCCTTAATGACTAAGGCAGCAGTAGATTCACGGCGTGATTTACGTGAACGAGCTTTTCAAGCTCTCATGAGCTTGGAGTATGATGGAGATGTTCTTGCTGCGGTACGTTTTGCCTATCTTCATGACAAGGACATTGATGAGGAGAAAAATGTGGAACTTCCGATTTTTCTTTTAAATCTTGTCAATGGTATCCAAGGCACAAAATCGGATTTAGATGACAAAATTGCCAGTAAATTAAAAGCAGGTTGGACAATTGAACGCCTAACCTTAGTAGAAAAGAACATTCTTCGTTTAGGGCTTTACGAAATTTTGGAATTTGATGAAACTCCGCAGATTGTAGCGGTTAATGAAGCCATTGAACTCAGCAAAACATTTTCAGATGAGAAGTCTAGCAAGTTTGTTAATGGGATTCTTAGTCAGTTTGTAACAGAAGAATAAAAAATGAGGGAGTGAGAAGCTCCCCTTTTTTGTGTCAAAATGATAGTCTGAGATTGAAGACCTTAATAAAAAACGAGCAGCTCTTTTAGGCTCTATAATTTCTGTAGTGGGTAAAATCACTTTAGGAATTATGGAGCCTATTTTGTTGTAGAAAAAAAGTCCCATAAGACCTATAATGAAAAGCGATCAAACCATCATTAGAAAGAATCTTATGGAACAATTAAATTTTATCACAAACTTACTGGAAATCAAAGACCCTAACATTACGATTTTGGATGTTCTAGATGCTGGTACACATAAAGAAATCAT
>NZ_KB904372.1 GCF_000380065.1 Streptococcus massiliensis DSM 18628
AGTAAGTTTGTGATAAAATTTAATTGTTCCATAAGATTCTTTCTAATGATGGTTTGATCGCTTTTCATTATAGGTCTTATGGGACTTTTTTTCTACAACAAAATAGGCTCCATAATTCCTAAAGTGATTTTACCCACTACAGAAATTATAGAGCCGAAACTACTACAAGTAATTTTCCAGATTTTTGAATGATAAGTCTTGCTATTCTTTCCTAATCGTGCTATACTTGAAACGTTGACTATGCACAGCCTGTGCAACCGCTCGAACATCGTCTAAGAGGTTTGTCCCACGATGCTAGGCGAGTCTTCACAAATCGGGGAAACCCAAAAATATCATAGGAGGTGCATAATGAGCACATACGCAATCGTAAAAACTGGCGGAAAACAAGTTAAGGTTGAAGTTGGTCAAGCTATCTACGTTGAAAAATTGGATGTTGAAGCTGGTCAAGAAGTGACATTTAACGAAGTTGTTCTTGTTGGTGGTGAAAAGACTGTTGTTGGTACACCACTTGTTGAAGGAGCTACTGTTGTTGGTACTGTTGAAAAACAAGGAAAACAAAAGAAAGTTGTTACTTTCAAGTACAAACCTAAAAAAGGTAGTCACCGTAAACAAGGTCACCGTCAACCTTATACAAAAGTTGTCATCAGCGCTATTAACGCTTAATTTTGGAGTAAGATACACATATGATACAAGCAGTTTTTGAGAGAGCCGAGGATGGCGAGTTAAGAAGTGCGGAAATCACTGGGCACGCCGAGAGTGGCGAATACGGCTTTGACGTCGTATGTGCATCGGTTTCTACGCTTGCCATAAACTTTGTCAATTCGATTGAAAAGTTCGCAGGCTATGAACCAAAATTAGAGTTAAATGAGCTAGAAGGTGGTTTTTTACGGATTGAAATTCCAATTGATTTACCACCACACCAAAGGGAAATGACCCAATTATTCTTTGAATCATTTTTCCTTGGGCTGGCAACCTTGGCGGAGGACGAGGAATCATCTGAGTTCGTCCAAACAAAAGTTATCACAGAAAGCTAACACGGAGGAAAACGAATATGTTAAAAATGAATCTTGCAAACCTGCAACTTTTCGCCCACAAAAAAGGTGGAGGTTCTACATCAAACGGACGCGATTCACAAGCGAAACGTCTTGGAGCTAAAGCAGCTGACGGACAAACCGTTTCAGGTGGGTCAATCCTTTACCGTCAACGCGGTACTCACATCCACCCAGGTGTCAATGTCGGACGAGGTGGAGACGACACTTTGTTTGCGAAAGTTGAAGGCGTAGTACGCTTTGAACGCAAAGGACGCGACAAAAAACAAGTATCAGTTTATCCAATTGCGAAATAATGCTAGAACTCCCGTTTTGACGGGAGTTTTTTTGCTATTTGAAATCTATTGCTTATAAATTCAAGGGACTAGTGTAAATATGTTTAACAAAGAAATTATCAATCCGACAGATAATGAAATGAAGCAAATGCAGGATTTAGTGGCAGCGTGCCATGAAGCGGACGGAAGTTTTAGTCAGCCCTATCTGGCAACGACTTACAATGTGGACAAGACCATGCCTGCTTTTCTACTAGCTTATGAAGCGGAAGTCTTGCTAGCTTTTGCCTATCTTTATGCTGATGAACCGCATGAAGCAGAAATTCACCTTTATGTGGCGCCAGCTCATCGTAGACAGGGACTGATGACCTCGCTGTTGGAAAAGTTGGATGATTTGGCTGCGCGATATAGCTTGACTGACTTGGAATTTGCGACAGAAAAAGTCTTCTTGGATAAGCACAAAGATTTTTGTGAAAATTGTTCATTAAGAATTTTAGACGGCAGCGAAATCTGGATGATACGAGCGCAGGAAAGCAATGATGATTTTGAGAAAAATCCTGCTTTACAGATGCGATTAGCAGATAGCAGCATGATAAACGAGATTGCTGCCTTTCAGTCGGTGGCTTTTGACAATGACATAAAAACGGCTCGCCTCTATGCCCAACAGTCAGTGGAAAATCCGAACTCGCTATTATACGTACTTTTATATCATGGTCGGATTGTCGGCTCCTGCACAGTGGATATTTCGGACAAGGTCAATCACATTTTTGGCTTGGCTATCGAAGAAAAGTATCGGGGGCAGGGCTTTGGTACGTATCTGATGAAAAGTCTTATCCATGATTTACATAAGCAAAACGATTGGGATTTTCAAATCGTCGTGGAAGAAGACAATCATCCAGCCCGCAAACTCTATGGTAAATTAGGCTTTGTTGAACGCACAGAGGTTGTTTACCTAAAAAGGGAAGTAACTAAAATTAAATAGTTTATCTTTTTAGATAAACTGTTTTTTGTTTATCAGATATTTATGGTAAAATAGAAAGGACAAACTAAAGGATTGTGTTATGAATATTCAACAATTACGTTATGTAGTGGCGATTGCCAACAGTGGGACTTTTCGTGAAGCAGCTGAAAAGATGTATGTCAGCCAGCCCAGTCTATCTATTTCTGTTCGTGATTTGGAAAAAGAACTGGGGTTCAAGATTTTTCGGCGGACGAGCAGCGGGACTTTCCTGACTCGGCGCGGTATGGAATTTTATGAAAAGGCGATCGAAATCGTCAAGGGTTTTGATATTTTTGAAAATCAATATGCGAATCCAGAAGAGGAAAAAGCAGAATTTTCGATTGCTGGTCAGCACTATGATTTTTTGCCACCGATCATTACTAGATTTTCTCAGGAATATCCAGAGCATAAAAATTTCAGGATTTTTGAGTCAACGACGGTGCAGATTTTAGACGAGGTTGCGCAAGCTCATAGTGAAATCGGGATTATTTACCTTAATAATCAAAATACTAAGGGGATTATGCAAAAGGTGGAAAAATTGGGGCTTGAGGTTGTGGATTTGATTCCTTTTCAGACTCATGTTTATCTTCGAGAAGGGCATCCGCTGACTCAGAAAAAAGAAATTACTTTAGATGATCTGGCGGATTTACCAACGGTGCGGTTTACTCAAGAAAAAGAGGATTATCTCTACTATTCTGAGAATTTCTTTGATACAGCAACCAGCTCTCAGATGTTTAATGTGACAGACCGCGCCACACTAAATGGGATTTTGGAGCGGACAGATGCTTATGCGACAGGCTCTGGATTTTTAGATAGCGAAAGTGTAAATGGCATTACCGTTATTCCGATCAAGGATGCTTTGGATAACCGCATGGTCTATGTCAAGAGGGCAGAAGTTGAGATGAGTCCAGTTTGTGAAGCCTTTGTCAGGGTTATGCGTCAGTATTTTGAGCAGAAAGAGAGTGGACAATGAGGCGGAAAATTATTCTTCCTGTAAGTATTTTATTTTTAGTAGTGCTTGATCAGTTGGTTAAAGCAGCTATTGTAGCCAACATTCCTCTGGGGCAGGTGCGATCTTTTATCCCGGGTTTGCTCAGTCTCACCTATCTGCAAAATACAGGTGCAGCTTTTTCCATACTTGAAAATCAGCAGTGGTTTTTTGCTCTGGTGACCTTTGTTGTTATCGGCGGAGCAATTTGGTATTTGGTGAAAAATTTGAAAGCCAGCCCTTGGCTCTTAACCAGTCTGGTCTTGATTATTGCGGGTGGTTTGGGAAATTTCATCGACCGCGTTCGTCAGAGCTTTGTGGTAGATATGTTTCAGTTGGATTTTGTAAATTTTGCGATTTTTAACGTGGCAGATAGCTATTTGACTGTAGGGGTATTGTTATTTCTCATTGTCATGATGAAAGAAGAGGATCATGGAAGTAAGAGTTGAAATAGGTGGCAGTCGCTTAGATAAGGCAGTTGCCGATTTGACCGAATTATCGCGTAGTTTAGCAAATGAACAAATCAAATCAGGACAAATCTTGGTCAATGGTCAGGTCAAGAAAGCCAAGTATGCCGTCCAAAAGGGCGATGTCATCAGCTATCAGGTGCCTAAGCCAGAGGTTCTGGACTATGTGGCGGAGGATTTGCCTTTGGACATCGTCTATCAGGATGAGGATGTGGCGGTGGTCAACAAGGCGCAAGGCATGGTTGTGCATCCGAGTGCAGGGCACACGAGCGGTACGCTGGTCAATGCCCTCCTTTACCATATCAAGGATTTGTCGACTATCAACGGCGTTTTGCGGCCGGGGATTGTGCATCGGATTGATAAAGACACATCGGGGCTGCTTATGATTGCCAAAAATGACGCCGCTCATGTCAAGCTGGCTGAGGAGCTAAAGGATAAAAAATCCTTGCGCAAGTACTGGGCGATTGTTCATGGAAATATTCCCAAAGACCGCGGGATGATTGAAGCGCCGATTGGTCGGAGTGAAAAAGACCGTAAGAAACAGGCGGTCACGGCTAAGGGGAAAGAGGCCATTACGCGCTTCCACGTCTTGGAGCGCTTCGGTGACTATACTTTGGTCGAATTGCAGCTGGAGACGGGGCGAACACATCAAATCCGTGTTCATATGGCTTATATCGGTCATCCAGTGGCGGGCGACGAGGTTTACGGTCCTAGAAAAACGCTCAAAGGTAAGGGGCAATTTCTCCATGCACGCACTCTTGGATTTACCCATCCACGAACAGGGGAAATGCTGGAATTTTCGGTAGAAGCGCCAGCCATTTTCCAAGAAACATTGGAGAAGTTGAGAGGTGACAATCATGGATAGAGTGACTTTTTCTTATCACCCCAATATATATGATCTTGATCCTAGTGTGTTCTATGAGAATAGCGAGGGGCTCCTTTGTCAGGTTTGTGGACAAAAACCGTCGCTCTATTTAGAACGCATGTATACAGTAGAGAAAATCTCCTGCCTTTGCCCGAGTTGTGTTGCTAGTGGTGCAGCAGCTAGGAAGTTTAAGGGCGATTTTATTCAAGAGGCTGAGTGGGAGAAAGTGAGCGACTCGGAGCGTGTCAAACATTTTTTTGAGACAACACCAGGATATGTCAGCTGGCAAGGAGAAATGTGGCTAGCCTGTTGTGATGATTTTTGTAACTTTATTGACTATGTGGGTATGGAAAAGTTACAAAAAATGCCTGAAAAAAAGACGATTTTAGCAGATTATGCCAAAAGACAGGAATATTCTCGCGATACAGTAGAAGAATACTTAAGTCGTTCAGGAGATATGACTGGCTACTTATTTCAATGCCGTCATTGCAAAAATTATCATTTGTATGTGGATGCAAGTTAATGGACGCTAAGGGCAACACTAGAGTTGAAGAAGCAGAATACTTAGTTTTCCATTTTGCTTTCTAGTTGTTAAAAAGTTAGGAATGGATATGAAATACAAACGTATTGTTTTTAAGGTAGGGACGAGCTCCTTGACCAATGAGGATGGGAGTTTATCAAAAAGTAAAGTTCAAGCAATTACCCAACAACTGGCTATTTTACACGAGGCGGGATATGAGTTGATTTTGGTGTCTTCCGGAGCGATTGCAGCTGGTTTTTCTTCTTTAGGTTTTAAAAAACGTCCGACTAAGATTGTGGATAAACAAGCTTCAGCTGCCGTTGGGCAGGGCTTGCTTTTGGAAGAATATACGACAAATTTTCTATTAAAAGGGATTGTATCAGCTCAAATTTTATTAACGCAAGATGATTTTGCAGATAAGCGTCGCTATCAAAATGCGCACCAAGCGATGACGGTTTTAATGAATCGGGGAGCTATTCCGATCATCAACGAAAATGATTCGGTAGCCATCGCAGAATTAAAGGTCGGTGACAATGATACTTTGAGTGCGCAAGTCGCTGCCATGGTCAAAGCTGACCTGTTGGTTTTGTTGACAGATGTTGATGGTCTTTATACGGAAAATCCAAGCAAAAATCCTGAAGCTAGGCGCTTAAATAAAATAGAAAAAATTCATTCTGACTTACTGGCTATGGCAGGAGAGGCGGGGAGCGACAATGGTACAGGTGGTATGGTGACTAAAATCAAAGCTGCTGCTCTTGCGACAAATGCAGGAGTTCCAGTTTATATTTGCTCTTCTAAGAAAGAACAAGCTTTGCTTGAAGCAGCAGAGAATCAGCAAAATGGAACTTTTTTCTTAGCTCAAGCACAAATGATGAAAAGCCAGAAGCAGTGGCTAGCTTTTTACGCCTTCAGCCAAGGAGTGATTTTTGTTGACAAGGGTGCTAGCCAAGCGCTTACTCAAGAAAGGAAGAGCCTCTTGGTTTCGGGGATTGTCCGCATGTCAGGGAATTTTTCCTATCGAGATACCGTGACTGTCTATGACCAAGTGAGTGGTCGAGTTTTGGGCAAAGGTAAGGTGCGCCTTGGACAGGCTGCTTTGGAAGATTTGTTAAAATCCAATAAGCCCAGAGGAACAGTCATTCATCGTAATGATTGGATTTCGCTGACGCCAGAGTTAGACTTCTTTTTATCTGAATTTTAGAAAGGAAAATGATGGATAGTACACAAGCAATGCTTGAAAAAGTCAAGCTAGCTAAAAAATCAATCAATACTGCTGGAACAAAGGAGAAAAATCTTGCTTTAGAAGGTATGGCTAAGAGTTTGATACAGGCTAGCCAGAAGATTTTGCAGGCAAATCGTCAGGATCTTGAGGCAGCAAAAGGGCAAATATCAGAAGTAATGCTAGATAGACTTTCTTTAAATCAAGAAAGAATTGCTCAAATGGCACAGGGAATTCGAGACTTGATTGTTCTTCCTGATCCTGTTGGACAGGTAATCGAAAAAAGAAGGCTAGATAACCAACTGGAAATAACTAAAAAACGGGTGGCTTTGGGTGTGGTTGGAATCATTTATGAAAGCCGTCCTAATGTGACTTCAGATGCAGCGGCTCTAGCTTTGAAGAGTGGGAATGCAGTTGTGCTTCGTAGTGGCAAGGAAGCCTATCAAACATCCTTTGCCATTGTTGCTGCTTTGAAGGCAGGCTTGGCACAAACAAGTATTTCGTCTGATTGTCTACAATTAGTTAGCGATACTAGTAGAGACAGCGCTTATCAGTTAATGAGAGCGAAAGGATATTTGGACTTACTTATCCCTCGTGGTGGGGCAGGTCTGATTCAGGCAGTGGTGGAAAATGCACAGGTGCCAGTCATTGAGACGGGAACGGGGATTTGCCATGTTTATGTGGATAAAGAAGCCAATCAAGAAATGGCTTTATCTATCATCGAAAATGCAAAAACAAGTCGTCCGTCTGTTTGTAATGCCATGGAAGTTTGCCTTGTGCATCAAGATATAGCTCCCTTTTTCTTGCCAAAATTAAAAAAGGTTCTGCTAGAAAATCGCAAGGCTGCTAATTTGCAACCTGTTCGCTTGCTCTTGGACGAAAGAGCTGGTACTCTAATTTCAGGGGAAGGTGCGTCAGAAGCAGATTTTGACCGAGAATTTTCAGATTATATTTTAGCTGTGAAAGTCGTCTCTTCCTTGGAAGAAGCAGTTTGCCATATTGAGCAACATAGCACCCACCATTCAGATGCTATTGTGACAGATAATACAGTTAATGCAGCTTATTTCACGGATCAAGTAGATAGTGCTGCCGTCTATATCAATGCTTCTACACGTTTTACAGATGGCGGACAATTTGGCTTGGGGTGTGAAATGGGAATTTCCACTCAAAAACTACACGCTCGTGGACCGATGGGCTTGGAAGAATTGACCACCTACAAATATATTGTGGAAGGTCAAGGGCAGATTAGGGAGTAAGGATATGAAAATTGGTTTTATTGGTTTGGGGAATATGGGAGCTAGCCTTGCGCGTCTAGTTCTTGCTCACAAAGAAAAGACAGAAGAGATTTTATTAGCGAATCGCAGTCAAGAAAAAACAGAAAAAATAATTGAGGAGGTAGGCGGATGCCTAGCTAGCAATCAAGAAGTTTTTGCTCAAGCAGACATAATTTTTCTTGGAGTGAAACCAGCGCAAATGGCTGATCTACTTCAAGAGCAGGTAGAAATCCTGAACAAAAGAGAGTCCGTCCTCTTTGTTTCTATGGCTGCTGGCTTAAGTCTTGATCAATTACAAGATTTAACGGCTCCTCAACATCGTTTTGTTCGGATTATGCCTAATACCCCTATAACAGTTGGAGCAGGTGTGATTAGCTTTGTACTTTCTTCAAAAACAAAGGAAGCCGATGAACAACTTTTGCTTCATCTCTTAGCTCCAGCGGGCAAGCTAGTCAAATTGGAAGAAAAACAAATGGATGCTGCTACGGCTCTAGCTGGCTGTGGCCCTGCTTTTGTTTATCAATTTATTGAGGGGTTGAGTGATGCGGGAGTAAAAAATGGGCTCCCACGCGAGCTAGCTCTTGAGCTAGCCTGTCAAACTGTTTTAGGGGCCGCAAAGATGATTGAAGATAAAGAATTGCATCCTGCTGTCTTAACAGACCAGGTCGCTAGTCCAGCGGGCGCAACGATTGCAGGATTAGCTAGTTTAGAAGCAGATGCCTTCAAGGGAAAGGTTATAAAAGCAGTAGATGTTGCCTGTAAACGAACACGGGAATTAGCCAAATGAGAGTGTTTGTCAGCATTATTCAAAAGTTACATGAGCACAGATTGTCAAATGAGGCAAAATCAAGTACAATAAAACAGTTATTTTAGAAAAGGAAGAGAAATGAATCAATTACCAAACTGTCCGAAATGCAATTCGGAATATGTCTACGAAGACGGCGCCCTCTTGGTCTGCCCAGAATGCGCCTACGAATGGAACCCTGCTGAGGAAGCAGAAGTGGAAGAAGGGCTTGTGGCGCTTGATGCCAATGGTAACAAGCTGGCTGACGGCGACACAGTGACCCTTATCAAGGACTTGAAAGTCAAGGGTGCGCCTAAAGATTTGAAGCAAGGCACGCGGGTCAAAAATATCCGCCTTGTTGAGGGCGACCACAATATCGATTGCAAGATTGACGGTTTTGGTGCTATGAAGCTCAAATCTGAATTTGTCAAGAAAATCTGAGGGCGCTATGAATCGGAAATTTATTTTTGCTTATCGTATCCTTCTCTTCTTGCTGGCTTTTGTTGGTGTCTATCTGGAAATTTCCAAGTATGGCTGGGGCATGCTCATGTACTACACGGTGCTGTCCAACCTCTTGGTGCTGCTCTTTATGGGCTATCTGGTCTATCTCATGGCGCATACCGAGGACGCTTGGAAAAGCCCCAAACTCTTGCGGGTCAAGGGGGGCGTGACCATGTGTATCATGATTACCTGCGTGGTTTATCATTTTATGCTGGCGCCGATTGCGACTGACTTTTACCGTTTGGAGAATTTTCTCTGTCACTATATCGTGCCACTGGCTTTCTTGCTTGATACACTGATTTTTGACCGAGCGCGGCAATACCGCTGGTTTGATCCTATTTCTTGGACCAGCGTTCCCTTGGTTTATATGGTTTTTGCCCTGTTCAATGGCTTTGTGACCAAAATTCCCATTCCTGATGCCAAAGACAATCCCTTCCCCTACTTTTTCCTCAATGTCAATAAGTACGGCTGGGGCTATGTCATCAAGATGTGCTTGATTATCTTTGTAGCTTATCTGGTTGGTGGATATATTTTTTATGCTATAAAATCAATTACATTTGCAAAAAAATACAAAAAATAGAAGTTTTTACTTGCATTTGCTAGAAAATATGCTATACTAGAAAAAATTGAAGAAATTCCTTTAAAATTGTCCTGTGAGACAGTCAAGGAGTTAACAGTTAAAAGACTAGTTTAGTGTGGTGCTATGCTTGTATTTTCTGGAACCTCCTTGTTTCAAGGAGGTTTTTCTTATGTATAAAAATAGGAGGTTTTCATGAAAGCAAAAGAAGTCGTTGATGAACTCACCATGAAGCGAGCAATCACTCGTATCACTTATGAAATCATCGAGCGCAACAAAGACCTGAATAAGATTGTTCTGGTCGGTATTAAGACGCGCGGGGTCTTTATCGCAAGGAGAATCCAAGAACGTTTAGCACAGCTGGAAAATATTGATGTACCAGTGGGTGAGCTGGATACCAAACCTTTCCGTGATGATGTCAAGGTTGAAGAAGATACAACAGCAGTGCCAGTGGATATTACTGACCGCGATGTTATCTTAGTCGATGATGTCCTCTATACGGGTCGAACGATTCGCGCAGCGATTGACAATCTCGTTAGTCTTGGCCGTCCGTCGCGTGTTAGCTTAGCCGTGCTGGTTGACCGCGGACACCGTGAGTTGCCGATTCGTGCGGATTATGTCGGCAAGAACATTCCAACTAGTCAAACCGAAGAAATCGTCGTTGAGATGAGTGAACTTGATGGTCAGGATCGTATTTTAATCGCAGGGGGAGAATAAAAGATGAATACAGAGATTCGCTATGATGTCAAGGATATGCCAAAAGCAGGTTTGTTATTAGGCTTGTCCTTTCAGCACCTCTTTGCCATGTTTGGGGCAACCGTTCTAGTACCAATTTTGGTAGGAATTGACCCAGCAGTCGCGCTCTTCTCAAGCGGGCTAGGAACTTTGGCGCATTTGACAGTTACTAAATATAAGGTGCCAGCCTACATGGGTTCCAGCTTTGCTTATATTGCAGCCATGCAGCTTCTGATGAAGACAGATGGGATTGCAGCAGTTGCCCAAGGGGCAATCACAGGCGGTCTGGTTTACTTTATCGTTGCACTTATTGTCAAGTTTGCAGGTAATGCTTGGATTGATAAGGTTTTGCCCCCAATCGTAGTTGGGCCAGTTGTCATGGTTATCGGTCTCAGTCTTGCGGCAACGGCTGTTAGTGATGTCATGAATATCAATGGTCAGTACAGTTTAACAAACTTCACTATCGGGATGGTCACTCTCCTAGCAGTTGTGCTCTTTAACATCTATGGCAAGAAAATTGTTGCCATTATTCCAATCCTTTTGGGTTTGATTGTTGGCTATCTCTTTGCACTGGTTCTGGGGATGGTCACAGGACAAGAAATCATCTCTTTTGCGGGAGTGACTAAGGCGGCTTGGTTTCATTTACCACCAATGCAATTACCTTTCTTACATTACGGATTTAAAATCTATCCAAGTGCAATTTTAACCATGGCACCGATTGCCTTTGTGACCATGACTGAACACTTTGGGCATGTCATGGTTTTGAATAGTCTGACCGGTCGTGACTTCTTTAAGGATCCGGGACTTGATAAAACTCTTGCAGGAGATGGGTTAGCTCAGGTCATTGCTGGTTTCTTTGGGGCACCGCCAGTGACTAGCTATGGCGAAAATATTGGTGTTATGGCGCTCAATAAAATCTACAGCGTTTACGTCATTGCAGGAGCAGCAGTACTTGCGGTAGTGATGAGCTTTGTCGGTAAGGTTTCAGCACTCTTGCAATCCATACCGAGTCCAGTCTTGGGTGGGATTTCGATTGCCCTTTTCGGGGTTATTGCGTCAAGCGGTTTGAAAATCTTGATTGAAGACCAAACAAACTTTGATAATAAGAAAAATCTTCTCATTGCAAGTATTATCCTAGTTTCAGGTATTGGGGGATTGACCTTACAAATTTCTGGTCTACAAATTTCAGGTGTTGCCCTGTCAACAATCCTGGGAATTGCTCTTTATCTCATCTTACCCGAGCCAGATACAAATCATTAACATCGTTATCGGTGCTTTCTCTAGTAGAGAAAGTGGATAAAAATTGTCGTCGTCACTCATATGTTTTACTAAAGAAAGTAGGTATTGCCATGTCAACAAATCAAATCGCTCTCAAAAATCTTGTATCTATGGAAACTCTCTCAAATGAAGAAGTTTTGAGCCTGATTAAACGCGGAATTGAATTTAAAAACGGTGCCAAGGTGCACTA
The DNA here is from genome assembly GCF_000380065.1 of Streptococcus massiliensis DSM 18628. Lineage (GTDB taxonomy): Bacteria > Bacillota > Bacilli > Lactobacillales > Streptococcaceae > Streptococcus > Streptococcus massiliensis. The sequence goes on from NZ_KB904372.1 coordinate 11,720, forward strand.
TGACGACCAGCACATCGTTTCTAATCTCTTTTTTGAATCTTCAACTCGAACGCACAAGGCATTTGAAGTCGCTGAGTTAAAACTTGGCTGCGACCTGCTTGATTTTGATGTCAAGACCAGCTCGGTCAACAAGGGAGAAACCCTCTACGATACGATTTTGACCATGTCAGCACTGGGAGTTGATGTCTGCGTCATCCGCCACTCGCATGTGGATTATTATAAGGAATTGATTGAAAGTCCGACGATTACGACTTCCATTGTCAACGGTGGAGACGGCTCTGGGCAACACCCTAGCCAAAGTTTGCTAGATTTGATGACTATTTATGAGGAATTTGGACATTTTGACGGGCTCAAGGTAGCCATTGCAGGTGACCTATCTCACTCACGCGTTGCCAAGTCCAATATGATGATTTTGAAACGTTTGGGAGCGGAGCTTTTCTTTGCAGGACCAGATGAATGGCGGACACCTGAGTTTGAAGACTATGGAACCTTTGTCACGATTGACCAAGTCATTGATCAAGTGGATGTTATGATGTTGCTTCGTGTGCAACACGAACGCCACGATACTTACGGCGATTTCTCTAAGGCTGCTTATCATCGTGCACATGGACTGGATCAAGCTCGCTATGATCGCATGAAAGACCATGCTATTATCATGCACCCTGCGCCAGTCAACCGTGATGTGGAGATTGCTGATAGCTTGGTAGAAGCTCCAAAATCACGGATTGTCAAACAAATGACTAATGGTGTCTTTGTCAGAATGGCGATTATTGAAGCAGTATTGGCAGGACGTGGTGCGAAATAAGGAACAGATGAGTAAATTTTGTAGGCTTGGCGGAAAAGGATTTCGTCAAGCCTCTTTTAGGGGGCAAGCTATGAGCAAACGATTACTTTTACTGGAGGATGGAACGCTATTTGAAGGTGAAGCATTTGGGGCGGATCTTGATGTAACTGGAGAGCTGATCTTTACAAGCAGCCAGACAGGTTATCAGGAGATCATCACAGATCTTTCTTATACAGGACAGATATTAGTCTTTAGTGCGCCTTCTGTTGGCAACACGGGTATTAGCCGTGAAGACTATGAATCCATCATTCCGACTTGTAAGGGTGTGGTCGTGCGCGATGGGAGCAAAGTGTCAGACACATGGCGAAGTCAAATGTCGCTGGACGCATTTTTAAAGCTTAAAAAGATACCCGCAATCAAAGGAATTGATACACGAGCCTTGATGCGAAAAATTCGTCAAGCAGGTAGTATGCGGGCAACAATGGCAAATGTTGGTGATCAGATTTCACATATGCAGGATCAACTGCAAGCAACTGTACTTCAGACAGATCATGTCAAGCAAGTTTCAACTAAAAACCCTTACCCAGCACCCGGTGGTAAGCGAAATATCGTTTTGATTGATCTTGGGCTCAAGCATTCTATGCTGCGTGCTTTGGCTCAGCGGGATTGTACAGTGACTGTTTTGCCTTACGATACAAGTGCGGAAACAGTACGTCAGCTTTTTCCAGATGGAGTCTTCTTATCAAATGGTCCTGGGGACCCCAGTGTTTTATCAGAAACCTTAGACTTGGTTCACCAACTTCAAGGAGAAATTCCGCTCTTTGGCATTGGTTTAGGGCATGAGCTGATTGCTTTGGCAAATGGTGCTCAGATTGATAAGTTGGCAATCTGTCATCGTGGGAATGCTCTAGCAGTTCGAGAAATCGCAACAGGACAGGTTCATTTTACTAGCCAAAATCACGGTTACATTGTTAATCGTCAAAGTTTACCAGAAGGATTTTTTATCACTCATGAAAATGCCCTTGATCAAACAATTGCCGGTTTACGGCATCGCCATTTACCTGTTTTATCAGTGCAATTCAATCCAGAAGCAAGCCCTGGTTCCCATGATTTAAGTGCGATTTTTGATGAGTGCATGGAGATGATTGAGGCATTTTTGGAAAGGAAGACAAGGAGATGAAAGCAGCTCAAAATCAGAAAATACTCGTTTTAGGAAGTAGTGATGAGTCGTCACTAGGTCTGCTTTTAGAGGTTTGCTCTGCTTTGAAAAATGAAGGCAAGCAAGTTTGTTTGCTTCATCGTGGCAATCCTATTTTAAACTTGCTGCCAGAGGAACAGTTCTGTTTGGTTGAATGGACTTTGGAGAACTTCCAATCCGTTTTGAAAAAAGTTCAACCAGAAGCAGTCCTTCCAACTTTTACAGATTCTCAAGAAATGCATCTTTTATTAGCTCTTGAAAAAAGAGAAGATTTTCGAAGCACCAATATTATAGGTTTTTCTCCACAGACGTTAAGCAAACTGAATAATCAGACCTTACTGGCAGAATGCCAGCTGAAAGGAGACGGACATTCCTTTAAATATGGCAAAAGAATAACTTTTCAGATTTTACGTGACAGCGTGGGTACAACGATGATTGTGGCTAGTACAGAACAAATGGATCCTTGGAATGGTCAGAAGGAGGAATCTTTTATCTTCTCACCAACTCAGACTCTTTCAGATGTGGAATATCAACTTTTACGAGATAGTAGTTTGAAGATTGCGCGTGCTCTGCATCTGGTGGGGCTTTGTACGATTGACTTTATTTTGTCACCAAATAGTAGTGATTTTTCTGTTCATTCTCTCCAACTAGGTTTGACAAAAATAACAGCACTTGCCAGTCAGATTTCTACTTTTCCTCTTCCAAGTTTGATGGCTCAGCTAGCATTAGGAAAAAAGTTAACCGAGCTTATCAATCCTGTAACTCAGACAAGCTATGCTAGTTTTGAGCCCGTATCGGATTTTATCGCAACTCAGTTGTTAGGAGAGGACCGATTTGCTCTAGGTTTTAGTTGGGAAGAAAGTTTACTCAGGTTTTGTCAATCGTCCTCTTTGGGTGTTCAGTCTTTGGAACAACTAGATGATGTTAGCCTTATGGGTAAATTATCCCATAGTAAAAATCGTCCCTTCTACTTGCTTGAGGCTTTGCGGCGGGGGTATGAAGTAAAAGAATTAGCAGAATTGACAAGAATTAATCTCTTCTTTATAGACAAGCTAAGAGGGATTGTTGAAATGGAAAGAGCCATTATGGCAAAAAGGGTCGACAAGGAAATTCTAAAGAAAGCTAAGCAAATGGGCTTTTCAGATGATAGGATTGCTGCGCTTTGGCAAATGGAAAGAAAGGAATTGACCAATTTTCGTCAGCAAGCAGAAATTTTTCTTCGTTATAAAGGTGTGGATGGCTGCGCTGGAGCCTATAACAGTCAGCCAACTCTTTATTACAGCAGTTACTTTGGTGAAAATGAGTTAGCGGTTGAGGAACGTCAGCCCCTACTCATCGTAACTGATAGAATACTAACCGTGACAGAATTGCCAGATGTGACAAAGTACAAGAAAGTGATTCTCGTTACTGACCAAGTCAATCCCGTTTTGCCTTCAGGAATCCAAGCAGACAAAATCTATCTTGAACCTCTGACAGCAGAATATTTAGAGGCACTTGTGGCAGCAGAAAATGTGGCGACGGTGTGGGATGGAAGAAAGAAGTAGATATAAGCTTATTGAGTGTAGAAATTGGACTGAAATTTCATTATTTTCCCCGTACAAGAGAATACATGATAAAATAGTTATAAGGATATTGAAGGGAGGGCCTAACATGGCTCAGACACAACTTGATCTTGCTTGGCAGGCTTTATTTGAGGGGAGAATTGATGAGGCAGACCAGTTATCACAAAATTTGCTCGAAGATTATGAAGTTTGGAACTTACGCTCTTATCTAGCAGTAGAAAAAAGAGAGTTCAAGCAAGCACTGGACTGGCTATCCCATTATTACGATAAGGCATTAGTGGAAAATAATAAAGAAAAGCAGCATATAGCACTCCACCAACAGGCTTTTGTGATGCGTGAATCAGGAAATTTGGTGCAGGCTTTGAAATATATTCATAAGGAAAAAGCTTTATTAATCCAGTATTTTCCAAATGATGTACTGAAACAATCAGTTAACATTTACGAAGAGGGTTATTTGACTTTTCGATTAGGAAATGTAACTGAAGGCGAGGCGATGATGAAGCGGGCACTTAAATTAGCGCTAGAGACAGAAGATTTGATTGCTCAAGCCTGTTGCTACCGTGCTTTAGGAGAAATGTCTGATATTCAAACACAGGCACAAATTTATTTTGAGCGTGCTATCGAACTATTCGAACAGTCAGGAGATCTTGTTGGCGCTGAAAAAGTACGAGAATTACAACAATATTTTACTTGAGCAGCAAATGAAATCATTTGTGTAGAAAAAGGGTGATAGATATGTCACGATTGTTAGAAACTTTAGCAGAAAAACCTATTTTAATACTAGATGGTGCTATGGGGACAGAGCTGGAAAAACGTGGTTATGATGTTTCGGGTACGCTCTGGTCAGCCAAGTATTTGTTGGGGGAACCTTCTCCCTTGATTGAAATTCATAAGGCATATTTAGAGGCGGGAGCAGATCTTGTAACAACAGCTAGTTATCAGGCTTCTTATCAAGGTCTTTTGGAAGCGGGCTTGACCAAACAGCAGACAATATTGGCTATCAAAGAGAGTGTTCATATTGCGCGGGTTGCCATTGAAAAAGTGTGGGCTGACTTGTCCGAACGAGAAAAAGAAGGGCGGCTCTATCCCTTTATTGCTGGTTCTGTTGGTCCTTATGGAGCTTACTTGGCAGATGGTTCTGAATATACCGGTGCTTATCAGCTAACTAAGGAAGAATTTCAGAATTTTCACCGTCCAAGAATCAAGGCTCTTGTAGAAGGAGGAGTTGATTTACTGGCTTTTGAGACAATTCCTAATTTAACAGAAGCCCGTGCCTTACTAGAGCTTCTTTATCAGGAATATTCAAACGTGCCAGCTTATCTTTCTTTCACTAGCCAGGACGGACAGCATATCTCGGATGGTTCTTCCCTAAAAAAGGTGGTAGAGCTGGTTAATTGCTACTCAGCAGAGCTTTTGGCCGTTGGAATTAATTGTAGCAAACCAGCAGTGACAGTAACTTTTCTTAAACAACTTAGACGACTGACAGATAAAGAATTTGTCGTCTATCCTAATTCTGGCGAGGAATATGACGGGATAAACCATGCTTGGTATGAGGAAGGAAGTACGACCGATTTGCACACTCAAGCTAAAATCTATCAAAAGTTAGGCGCACGCTTTATTGGGGGGTGTTGTCGGACGAGACCGGTCGATATTGCTGGCTTGGCTGAATATTTTCATTAAATCATCATAAAATTTTAGAAAACGCTTTCCAATAAGGCGTTTTTTTGTTATGATAGTTCTTGTAAATATTATCACAATTTAAAGGGAGATTTTTATATTATGGCAGAATCAACATTTCTTGCAAAAATCACAGGAGCAAGTCAAAAAAAGGAGCAATTATTTAATAGTAGTAAGGGACGCTATGCTATCCGTTCTCTCTTTGCTGGCGCTTTTTTGACGCTCAGTACCGCAGCGGGAGCTATTGGGGCGGATGTCATCAATAAAATCGCTCCGGGCTCAGGTCGCTTTGTCTTTCCAGCTTTCTTTGTCTGGGGGCTGGCTTATATCGTCTTTCTCAATGCAGAACTGGTGACGTCCAACATGATGTTTCTGACGGCTGGGACTTATCTGAAAAAGCTCAAGTGGCAAAAAGCTGCTGCCATTTTGCTCTATTGTACTTTCTTTAACCTCATCGGCGCTTTGATTGCTGGCTGGCTCTTTGCGCATTCGGCAGCCTTCTCGTCTTTGAGCTACGATAGTTTTATCGTCGGCGTGGTGGAAAATAAGCTGGCGCGGTCCAATGAACTCGTCTTGCTAGAGGGGATTTTGGCAAATGTCTTTGTCAATATTGCCATTCTTAGCTTTGCCTTGGTCAAAGACGGCACTGCCAAATTGCTCTTGGTTTTATCAGCTATTTATATGTTTGTTTTCTTGACCAATGAACACATCGCCGCCAACTTCGCCTCCTTTGCTATCGTTAAATTCAGCCAGGTAGCAGGAGAAGTCAAAAACTTTGATATTCCTAATATTTTGCGGCATTGGGGAGTGACTTGGATTGCCAATCTGATTGGTGGTGGCTTCTTGATTGGGCTACCGTATGCTTGGCTCAATAAAGATCAGGATCTCTATGTCGACTGATATGCAATTAGCCTTTCAATTCAGAAGGCTAATTTTTTTAAAAAATTATGTAAAAAAGTATTGACAAAAATTATAAAATTATGTAAAATAAATTATGTAAACAAATTGGTTTACACAAGACCTTTCGCTTATATAAGGAAATAGAAAATAAACGAGGTATAAATATGAACAACAATTACAACGATTTTAACAACATGGACGACATTTTCAATCAACTCATGGGAGGGATGCGCGGCTACAACAGCGAAAACCGCCGCTATCTGATTAACGGACGCGAAGTCACACCAGAAGAGTTTGCGGAGTATCGGGCAACGGGACGCTTGCCTAAGAGTGTAGGCGCTTCGCAAGCAGTGGAAGGACAAGCCCAAGCACCTAAGGGAGACAGCATCTTGGCAAAACTCGGCCGCAATCTGACAGCTGAAGCGCGCGAAGACATGCTAGACCCTGTCATTGGGCGCAACAAGGAAATCCAAGAAACAGCTGAAATCCTGTCTCGCCGCACCAAGAACAATCCTGTCTTGGTCGGAGATGCTGGGGTTGGTAAAACCGCTGTTGTTGAAGGCCTAGCGCAAGCGATTGTCCACGGAGATGTGCCAGCAGCAATCAAAAATAAGGAAATCATTTCCATTGATATTTCAGGTTTGGAAGCGGGCACTCAATACCGCGGTAGCTTTGAAGAAAATATCCAAAACTTGATTTCAGAAGTGAAAGAGCATGGTAATGTCATTCTCTTCTTTGACGAAATCCACCAAATTCTTGGTGCTGGAAGCACAGGCGGCGACAGCGGCTCCAAAGGCTTGGCGGACATTTTGAAACCTGCTTTGTCACGCGGTGAGTTGACCGTTATCGGGGCAACGACGCAGGACGAATACCGCAATACCATTTTGAAGAATGCAGCCTTGGCGCGCCGTTTCAACGAAGTCAAGGTCAATGCACCGTCTGCGGAGGATACTTACAAGATTCTCCAAGGTATTCGCGACCTCTACGAAAAGCACCATAATGTCATTTTGCCAGATGAAGTGCTCAAGGCCGCAGTGGATTACTCTGTCCAATACATTCCACAAAGGAGCCTACCTGACAAGGCCATTGACTTGATTGATGTGACGGCGGCTCACTTGGCAGCGCAGCACCCTGTGACAGATGTGCATGCAGTGGAGCGCGAAATTGCTGAACAAAAAGAAAAGCAGGAAAAAGCCGTTGAGGCAGAAGACTTTGAAGCGGCTCTTAACGCTAAGACGCGGATTGAAGAGCTCGAAAAGAAAATTGCTAACCACACAGAAGACATGAAAGTGACCGCAACGATTAACGATGTGGCTGAGTCAGTAGAGCGGATTACAGGCATTCCAGTTTCTCAAATGGGCAGCAGCGACATTGAGCGTCTCAAAGAAATGAACGCTCGGCTCAAGACCAAGGTCATTGGGCAAAACGAAGCCGTAGAGGCAGTGGCGCGTGCAATCCGCCGTAATCGTGCAGGTTTTGACGAAGGCAACCGCCCAATCGGTAGCTTCCTCTTTGTCGGGCCGACCGGTGTCGGCAAGACCGAGCTGGCTAAGCAGCTGGCGCTTGATATGTTTGGCACCAAGGACGCGATTATTCGGCTGGACATGTCTGAGTATTCTGACCGCACTGCGGTTTCTAAGCTAATCGGGACAACGGCTGGCTATGTCGGCTATGATGACAATAGCAACACGCTGACCGAGCGCGTCCGCCGTAATCCTTACTCTATCATCTTGCTGGACGAGATTGAAAAGGCTGACCCGCAGGTCATCACTCTCCTGCTTCAAGTCTTGGATGACGGTCGTTTGACGGACGGGCAAGGAAACACGGTCAACTTCAAAAATACCGTGATTATCGCAACTTCTAACGCTGGCTTTGGCTATGATAGCTTTACTGGCGACGAAGAGAAAGACAGCAAAATCATGGATCGCTTGAAACCATTCTTCCGTCCAGAGTTTCTCAACCGTTTCAACGCAGTCATTGAGTTTTCTCACTTGAGCAAGGAAGACTTGGGTCAAATCGTGGACTTGATGTTGGCTGAAGTCAACCAAACCTTGGCTAAAAAGGACATCAGCCTTGAAGTGACCGACGCGGCTAAGGACTACCTCAAGGAAGAAGGTTACGACGAAGTCATGGGCGTGCGCCCACTCCGTCGGGTCATTGAGCAGCAAATCCGCGACAAGGTGACCGATTATCACTTAGACCACTTGGAAGACAAGCATTTGCTGGCGGATATGAAAGACGGCGAGCTAGTGATTAGCCAAAAGACAGATGAATAATAAACCCGAAAATGGAGCTGGAGTTATTTCCAGCTTCTTTTTTTGAAAAATTTCTTTTTTTACTTGCTTTTTGAGTGAAACTATGATACGATTATAAGCGGTTTGAAAAAACTGCCTAAGACAGTAGGGGAGCTTGACTCATAAAGATCCTACCGAGGACAAAACGGATCATGTAAAAGAAACGTATTGTACTTTCGTGTCTAGGTTTGGGCGCGTTTTTCTTTTGGAAAAATTTCCCAAGCAAAATAATTACGGAGGTGAAACACTAAATGAGTGAAGCAAGTATTGCTAAAAAAGCGGAACTAGTTGATGTAGTTGCTGAAAAAATGAAAGCAGCTGCAAGTATCGTTGTTGTGGATGCTCGTGGTCTTACAGTTGAACAAGACACAGTTCTTCGTCGTAATCTTCGTGGAAGCGAAGTTGAGTATAAAGTTATCAAAAACTCAATTTTACGTCGTGCAGCTGAAAAAGCTGGACTTGAAGGCCTTGCTGATACTTTTGTTGGACCATCTGCTGTTGCATTTTCAAATGAAGATGTTGTAGCACCAGCAAAAATCATCAATGATTTTACTAAAGAAGCTGATGCACTTGAAATTAAAGGTGGAGCTATTGAAGGTGCTGTTGCATCTAAAGAAGAAATTGTTGCTCTTGCAACTCTTCCAAACCGCGAAGGACTTCTATCTATGCTACTATCTGTACTTCAAGCGCCAGTTCGCAACGTTGCTCTCGCAGTCAAAGCGGTTGCAGACAACAAAGAAGACGCAGCTTAATCCTAAGTTGTGCAGCCTAGCTTGCTAGGAAAAATATTAAAAATTATAAAACTTATTTGGAGGAAATAACAATGGCATTGAACATTGAAAACATTATTGCTGAAATTAAAGAAGCTTCAATCCTTGAGCTTAACGACCTTGTAAAAGCTATCGAAGAAGAATTTGGTGTAACTGCGGCTGCTCCTGTAGCTGTAGCTGCTGCTGGTGCTGGCGAAGCTGCCGCTGCTAAAGATTCATTTGACGTTGAATTGACTGCAGCTGGTGACAAGAAAGTCGGCGTTATTAAAGCTGTACGTGAAATCACAGGTCTTGGTCTTAAAGAAGCTAAAGAACTTGTTGATGGCGCACCTGGCGTTATCAAAGAAGGCGTTCCAACTGCAGAAGCTGAAGAAATCAAAGCTAAACTGGAAGAAGCTGGAGCTAGTGTTACTCTTAAATAATAGAGTATCACAAGAGATTCTGATATTTCAGGATGATTAAAAACAAGCCTCACTTACAGTGGGGCTTGTTTTTTGTGGTGTAATTGATAAATTCAAGTAAAAGTGTAGGTTCTGATTCATAATAAAATTGATGAGCAAATGCTCCAAGAGTAAAGTAAGAAATATAGATTTTATTATGAAAACATCTTGCATAACTCACTAGACTAGGGTACAATAGTAAGGAAAGTTTGTCCCCTTAGTTCAATGGATATAACAACTCCCTCCTAAGGAGTAGTTGCTGGTTCGATTCCGGCAGGGGACAGAAAAAATGAGCTCATTTCGAGCTCTTTTTGATTATTGTAAAATAAAAACCGCTGTTTCCAGCGATTTTTTAGTGTGATACGCGGCGGCGTGCTGCTTTTTTGCGGTTTTCTTCGATGAAAGCTGCTTTCTTTTCTTCTGGTTCGATTACTTTTTTCTTGAATGCGTAAACCGCACCAGCTACAGCAGCAACCGTTCCAGCGACACCTGTTAGAACGCCTTTACCAAAATTTTTAGCCATGTGAATTTCTCCTTTACCTAGGGGTCGGGAAAGCTGAAGAAAGGTTTTCGTCCGAGCTCCTTATTTTATGTTATACTAATAGTAACGAAAAAACGAAATTTTTTCAAGGAAAAAGATGAAAACCAAGATAATCGTAATTGTAGGCCCCACAGCAGTGGGAAAAACGGCTTTGAGTTTGGAATTGGCTCAGAGATTTAAGGGCGAGGTCATCAGCGGCGACAGCCAGCAGGTCTATCAAGGGCTTGATATTGGCACAGCCAAGGCGACTGAGAAAGAGCGGGCTTTAGTGCCCCACCACCTGATTGATGTGCGAGAGTTGACGGAGACTTACTCAGTGCACGATTTTGTGGTCGAGGCAGGGGCTGCTATCACAGACATCACGAGCCGTGGCAAGCTTCCCATTATCGCAGGCGGGACAGGGCTTTATGTCCAGAGCCTGCTGGAGGGCTATCATCTGGGTGGGCAGGTGCCGCATGATAAGGTGCTGGCTTATCGGGAGCAGCTGGAGCTTTTGGAGGACCAAGACCTGTTTGACAAGGTAGCGCAGCAAGGGTTGACCATTTCGCAAATCAACCGTCGGCGGGCGATTCGGGCTTTGGAAATCGCGCGTTTTGGACAGGATTTGGAAAATCAAGAACCTGCCTATGAGGCGCTTCTTATCGGGCTTAATGATGAGCGGGAGCGGCTCTACGAGCGCATCAATCAGCGCGTGGACGATATGCTGACAGCGGGCTTGCTATATGAAGCACGCCAGCTTTACCAGCAGTATCCACAGGCGCAAGCTACACGTGGCATCGGCTACAAAGAGCTTTTTCCTTATTTTTCAGGGGAAATCTCTCTGGAAGAAGCCGTGGAGAAGATTAAGCAAAATACGCGGCGTTTTGCCAAACGGCAAATTACTTGGTTTAAAAATCGCATGCAGGTGGACTTTTATCAGATTTCAGAGGCTGATTATAAGGCACAAATCATCAAGCAAGTTGAAGGATTTTTGAATGATTGAAACAGAAAAAAAGCAAGAACGGGTCTTTTTGATCGGGGTTGACCTAGGACAGCATGACCATTTTGATATGTCCATGGAAGAATTAGCTAGTCTAGCGCAAACAGCAGGGGCTGAGGTGCTGGGCACCTACACGCAAAAGCGGGAAAAATATGACAGCAAGACCTTTGTCGGCTCGGGAAAATTGACAGAAATCAAGCAAATGGTGGAAGCCGACGAGATTTCCACCGTCATTGTCAATAATCGCTTGACTCCACGGCAGAATGTCAATCTGGAAGAGACGCTAGGCGTCAAAGTGATTGACCGCATGCAGCTGATTTTGGATATTTTTGCTCTGCGGGCGCGCAGCCATGAGGGCAAGCTCCAAGTGCACCTAGCCCAGCTCAAATATATGCTGCCACGCTTGGTTGGACAAGGCATTATGCTCAGCCGTCAGGCTGGGGGAATTGGCTCGCGTGGACCGGGCGAAAGCCAGCTGGAACTCAATCGCCGTAGCATTCGTCACCAGATTTCAGATATTGAGCGGCAGCTCAAAACTGTGGAGAAAAATCGGGCGACCATTCGCGAAAAAAGGCTGGAATCGAGCGTCTTTAAAATCGGGCTGATTGGCTACACCAACACTGGAAAATCAACGATTATGAACGCCCTGACCAGCAAGAGCCAGTATGAAGCCGATGAGCTCTTTGCGACGCTGGACGTGACGACCAAGAGCATTCACCTAGCGGACAAGCTCCAAGTGACCTTGACGGACACTGTTGGTTTCATTCAGGATTTGCCGACCGAGCTGGTGTCTAGCTTCAAGTCGACCCTAGAAGAAAGCAAAAATGTGGATTTGCTGGTGCATGTCATTGACGCCAGTGACCCACATCACGAGGAGCACGAAAAGACCGTGCTTGACATCATGCAGGACTTGGGCATGGCAGACCTTCCTCGCCTGACCCTTTATAATAAAGCAGACAAGGCGGAGAATTTCACGCCGACCCAGACCCCCTATGTCCTCCTTTCGGCTAAGGCGGAAAATAGTGGAGCTGTCTTGCAGGAAGTGCTAATCAACAAAATGAAAGAGTTGTTTAGTCCGTTCACGATGACTGTCAGTCCAGCTAAGGCTTATAAAGTGCACGATTTAGAGACGATTACCATTATCGAAAAACGTGATTATCTGGATGATGCCGAGCAAATTTCTGGCTATATCGCTGAGAAAAACAAATGGAGGCTAGAAGAATTTTATGACTGATTATCTTGATTTGGCGCTCAAATACGGCGGCTTCACTAGCCTAGATAAGGTCTATTTGACGCGGGTTTTGGCAGAGCTGACCGAGGCGCAAAAGTTGACCTTTATCACGCCGCCACCCAGCGTCATCAATGCTTACTTTGCAGAATTGTATCAAAAGAAGAGCCCAGAAGCAGCGACCGACTACTTTTTTGAGCTTAGCCGCAAGCTTTCACTTTTCAACGACCGACCGACTTTTGAAGAGACCAAGCCTTTTGTCCGCCTCAATTTATCGGGCAAGGCATTTGGCTACTGCTATGTAGCTGAAAATGAGCTGGCGCGTGTTTTTGCTCAAGAGAAAGTGGAAATCACAGCTGACTTGCTTTTTGAAATCGCGCAGATTTTCCCGCATTATCAGGTCTATGAAAAAGCAGGAAAGATTTATATGGAGCCCGCGCCAGCCGAAGAAGTCGTGGACAGACAATCCTTGACCGCTTTGACCGACCTAGAAATCTTAACAGACAGTCGCAAAAAATTGTCCGGCTACAATCAAGAGGAGCTGCTAGATTTGGCGCAGAACTACGCTGGCAAAAAGGCTTTTCGCTCGCAAAATCGCACAGCCATGATATATATCGAATAGAAAGAAAAATATGGAACTACAATTTTTAGGAACCAGCGCTGGACAGCCGTCCAAGGCTCGCAATGTCTCTAGCCTCGTCCTCAAGTTACTGGAGGAAATCAACGAAATTTGGATGTTTGATTGCGGCGAGGGCACCCAGCATCAGATTTTAAAGACGACCATTAAACCGCGCAAAATCAGCAAAATTTTTATCACCCACCTGCATGGCGACCATATTTTTGGTTTGCCTGGTTTTCTATCTAGCCGCTCTTTTCAGGCAAATGAGGAGCAGACGGATATTGAGCTCTACGGCCCTGTCGGCATTAAGAATTTTGTCATGACGAGCCTACGCATGTCGGGTTCGCATCTGCCTTACCGCATTCATTTTCATGAGTTTGATGAGAAAAGTCTGGGCAAGATTTTAGAAACGGATAAATTCACCGTCTATGCTGAAAAGCTGGACCACACGATTTTTTGTGTGGGCTACCGCATTATGCAAAAGGATTTGGAAGGCAGCCTTGATGCTGAAAAATTAAAGGCAGCGGGAGTGCCTTTTGGCCCTCTGTTTGGGAAAATCAAGAGCGGTCAGGACATCGTTTTGGAAAATGGCGACAAGATTGTGGCGGCGGATTACATCTCGCCACCGCGTCCTGGCAAGGTCGTGACCATTTTGGGCGATACCAGAAAGACGGATGCTAGCATTCGTTTGGCAGTGGCGGCGGATGTTTTTGTGCATGAGGCGACTTATGGCAAGGGCGATGAGAAGTTGGCTCGCAATCACGGGCACTCAACCAATATGCAGGCGGCGCAGGTTGCCAAAGCGGCAGGCGCCAAGCGGCTTTTGCTTAATCATATCAGCGCCCGCTTTTTGTCCAAGGACATCAGTCAAATGCGCAAGGATGCAGCAACGATTTTTGAGCCCGTGCATCTAGTCAAGGATTTGGAAGAGGTAGAGATATGAGAACGATTATCATGACGGGGGCTAGCGGTGGGCTGGCTCAAGAAATAGTGAAACTCTTGCCTGACGACCGGTTGATTTTGCTAGGGCGCAGCCGAGCCAAGCTAGAGAAGCTCTACGGCAGTCTTTCAAATGCTGAGCTGGTGGAGCTGGATATTACAGACAGCGCAGCCGTGGCAGATTTCAGCCAGCAGGTTTACGACAAGTATGGAGTGATTGATGTTTTGGTCAATAATGCAGGCTACGGCATTTTTGCGGAATTTGACCAGATTGCGCCGAGCGAGATTGAAGCCATGTTTGAGGTTAATACCTTTGCCCTCATGAACTTTTCCCACCTGTTTGGCGCTCAAATGAAAGCAGTCCGCAAGGGGCATATCATCAATATTGTCAGCATGGCGGGGCTGATTGCCAGCAGCAAGTCCAGCCTTTATTCAGCGACCAAGTTTGCGGCTATCGGTTTTTCAAATGCCCTGCGCTTGGAGCTCATGCCCTGTCAAGTCCATGTAACGACGGTCAATCCAGGGCCTATCAAGACCGCCTTTTTTGACCAAGCAGACCCAGAAGGGACTTATGTAAGAGCTGTGGAGCGCTACATTCTGGAAGCGCCAGTTGTTGCTCGCAAAATCGTCCGCATTTTTGGCAAAAAGAAGCGCGAGCTTAACCTACCTTTCCTGCTTAATCTTGCCCACAAGCTCTATGTCCTCTTTCCCAACCTTGCCGACAAAATGGCCAGCAAGATGTTTGATTATAAATAAGCGAGGAAAGCATGGATTTAAAAGCCTACAAAAAACACCTCCAAGAACCTTGGGGGCAATTACAATATGACATAATTTTTTATCAGTTAGCTGAACTTACCGGACAAAAAATCCTTGATTTTGGCTCTGGTTTTGGGCTGGTTAGCAATTTCTTGGCTCAAAAAAATCAAGTATTAGCTATTGAGCCTAGTGCAGAAATGATAGCTGAACGCAAGCAAACTTATACATACGAGCAAAAACAAGGAAGTATAGAACTTTTGACGCAGTTAGCTGACAAGTCCTTTGATACCATTGTATGTCATAATGTTTTGGAATATGTCCCAGGCCCAGCGGCCTACTTAGAGGAGTTTGCTCGCTTGTTAAAACAAGGTGGTCGGCTGTCTCTCGTCAAGCATAATCACGTTGGGCGCATTATGCAGACTGTTGTTTTTGAGAACGCTATTAACAAGGCGCAAAAATTATTGGCAGGCCAGACTTATCAGACTCATAGCATGGGTGAGGCAAATTTTTATGAGGTGAATGATGTCATTAGGCACTTACCTTTAGAAATTCAAACTTATCAAGGAATTCGGATTTTTTACGGTTTGCAAGCCAATGAGTTTAAGACAAATCCCGATTGGCGAAAGAATATGTTAAGTATGGAGCTGGCTGTTTGTGGTCAGTCACCTTATCGTGATATTGCGGCTTTTCAGCACCTTTGGTTGACTAAGAGAGGCTAGGAGGTTGGGACAAAAGTCTGCAACCTCGAAAATCTGTTCGGAGTATATACAAGACGCGGTAGCCTCTTGACTTTTACGTTCGTCTTGACAGACTCCGTACAAGCCTAATAGGCATCGCGGGGGTGGGACAACGAACTATTCCTTTTAAGGAATGAGTTCTGTCCCACTCCCTTTTTTATTGATTTTTCTGCTATAATAGAGGATGGAATTTACAGAAAGAGTTGACATTCATGATTACATCAAAATACGACTGGCAGTTTGCGCCTCATTTTTCGGACGAGCACTTTCTCAAACTTGCCAAAAAAGCAGGGCTAGAGCCGTCGGTTGCGAGTCTCCTTTACCAAAGAGGCATTCAGACTGAAAAAGACCTGGCTCAGTTTTTAGAGCCTGATTTGGTGGCGCTTTATGACCCTTATCTGCTGCACGATATGGACAAGGCGGTGGCACGGATTCGATCGGCGATTGAAAATTACGAGCAAATCCTCATCTACGGTGACTACGATGCAGACGGGATGACCTCGGCTTCCATTGTCAAAGAAGCCTTGGAGCAGCTGGGGGCAGAGTGTCAGGTCTATCTGCCTAATCGTTTCACAGACGGCTACGGGCCCAACAGCAGCGTTTACAAGTATTTTATAGAAAATCAAGGTATTTCCCTCATTATTACAGTAGATAATGGGGTGTCAGGACTGGAGGCGATTGAGCTGGCTCAAAGCATGGGCGTTGACGTCATTGTCACCGACCACCACTCTATGCCCGAAGTCTTGCCTGAGGCTTATGCCATTGTTCATCCGGAACATGGCGGAGCGGATTATCCTTTTAAGCACTTGGCTGGTTGCGGGGTGGCTTTTAAGCTGGCGACGGCTCTTTTGGAGGAAGTCCAAGTGGAGCTGCTGGACTTGGTTGCCATTGGAACGATTGCCGATATGGTCAGCTTGACCGATGAAAATAGGATTTTGGTCAAGTACGGCTTGTCTGTGCTGAAAAACACTCAGCGCATCGGCCTGCAAGAGCTTTTCAAAATCGCTGGCATTCAAGCCCATGAAATCAACGAAGAAACCGTTGGTTTTCAGCTGGCACCACGCCTCAATGCCCTTGGACGCTTGGACGACCCCAATCCCGCTATCGAATTGTTGACAGGATTTGATGAGGAAGAAGCGCATGCCATTGCCCTTATGATTAACCAAAAAAATGACGAGCGCAAAGAAATCGTTCAAGCCATTCATGACGAGGCTAGAAGCATGGTTGATCCTAAGAAACCCGTTCAAGTCTTGGCTAAAGAAGGCTGGAATCCGGGCGTTTTGGGTATCGTTGCTGGGCGGCTCTTGGAAGAATTGCACCAGCCAGTCATCGTGCTCAATATCGAAAATGGTCTGGCCAAAGGCAGCGCCCGTTCGCTAGAAGCGGTCAACATTTTTGAGGCGCTGGATCAGCACCGCGACTTGTTTGTGGCTTTTGGTGGGCACGCAGGAGCCGCAGGCATGACCCTAGAAGTGGACAAGCTAGCAGCTCTTTCAGACACCTTGTCCGCCTATATCAAGGACAATCAGCTAGATTTGTCCAGCAAAAACGAGCTCTTTTTGGACGAAGAATTATCTCTGCCCGAGTTGAGCTTGGATACGCTGAAAAACTTTGAAAAGCTAGCTCCATTTGGCATGGACAATAAAAAGCCAGTTTTCTATCTCAAGGATTTCAAGGTCGAAAATACCCGCACCATGGGGCAAAATAATGCCCACCTCAAACTGAAAATTGCCCAAGACGGAGCTAGTTTTGAAGTGGTCGCCTTTGGACTAGGGGCGCTTGCGACGGAGTTTGCTCAGACCAAAAATCTGGAATTGGCGGTCAGCCTTTCGGTCAACCAGTGGAATGGACAGACCAGCCTTCAGCTCATGCTGATTGACGTCCGCGTTGAGGGCGTGCAGCTCTTCAATATCCGCGGCAAACATGCAGCCCTGCCCGCTCAAGTTCCGATTTTGCGCTTTTCTGAGGAGCTTCCTTCTTTGGAAAATAGCAGAGCTGTCGTCGTTTATGACCTACCAGATGATTTGCAAGTGCTGAAAGACTTGCTTCAGTCTCACGATTTTGAAGCCATTTACTTTAAAAATGAAATCACTCAGCCTTACTATCTGACGGGCTACGGCACGCGTGAGCAATTTGCCAAGCTCTACAAAACCATTTACCAATTCCCAGAATTTGACGTCCGCTACAAGCTCAAAGACTTGGCTAATTATCTTAAGATTGACCAGATTTTACTAGTCAAGATGATCCAGATTTTTGAAGAATTGGGCTTTGTCATGATCAAAGACGGCGTCATGACTGTCAACAAAAATGCCCAAAAACGCGAGATTGAAGAAAGCCAGATTTATCAAGACCTAAAAGCCAAGGTCAAGGAGCAAGAACTCATGGCACTCGCTACCGTGCAGGAAATTTATGACTATCTCATGCAATAAAAGCTGCTGTTTCAATCAGAGCTTATATTGAGATTTCTTGTCATTTTCTTTCACATTCATCGAAAACGTGATATAATAGAGAGTAAAAATTTTTTGAGAGAAAGATAAACATGGATTTAAAAGATTACATTGCTACTATTGAAAATTATCCGCAAGAGGGGATTATTTTCCGCGACATCAGCCCTTTAATGGCTGATGGGAGTGCTTACAGTTACGCTATTCGAGAAATCGTACAATATGCAACAGACAAGAAGATTGACATGATTGTTGGACCAGAAGCCCGCGGTTTCATTGTTGGTTGTCCAGTCGCTTACGAATTGGGTGTTGGATTTGCTCCAGTGCGTAAGCCCGGTAAATTGCCACGCGAGGTCATTTCAGCTAATTATGAAAAAGAATATGGTATAGATACTTTAACCATGCACGCTGATTCTATCAAGCCGGGGCAACGTGTGCTCATTGTAGATGATTTGCTGGCGACAGGTGGAACGGTCAAGGCGACGATTGAGATGATTGAGCGTCTGGGCGGCGTGGTAGCAGGTTGTGCCTTTCTGATCGAATTGGACGATTTGAAAGGGCGCGAAGCGATTGGCGACTACGATTACAAAGTGCTCATGCATTATTAAGATATAGGTGAAATTTATATCTAGATAGAGAAAAACTATAATTGCAAACTATATCTCCTTTGGTTATAATAGACATATACAACAAAGGAGATATTTTCATGCCGATTAAGATTGATAAACAGTTACCAGCAGTTGAGAAACTAAGTTCTGAGAATATCTTTGTTATGGACGATGATAGAGCGATTCATCAGGATATTCGTCCCTTAAAGATTTTGATTTTAAATCTTATGCCACAGAAAATAGTCACTGAAGCTCAGCTTTTACGCCATCTGGCCAATACTCCCTTGCAGTTAGACGTTGAGTTCCTTTATATGACCAGTCATTCGTCAAAAACGACGAGTCTAGAGCATATGGAGACTTTCTACAAGACTTTCGACCAAGTTTGCGACCGTTATTTTGATGGCTTGATTATCACGGGTGCCCCTGTTGAAAATCTAGCTTTTGAAGAGGTAGACTACTGGCAGGAGTTAGCCGAAGTAATTGAATGGTCTAAAACACACGTTTACTCGACCCTTCACATTTGCTGGGGCGCACAAGCTGGGCTGTATGCTCGCTATGGTGTAGATAAAGTTCTGAAAGAGAAAAAACTTTCCGGAGTATATTCGCAGTCAACGCCAAGAGAACCACATCTTCTTTTTCGTGGCTTTGATGATGAGTTTTTGGCACCGCATTCGCGTCATACTGAAGTGTTACGAGAGGATGTTTTACAAAAAACTAATTTGGAGATTTTGTCTAGTGGTAAAGATGTAGGCTTGTCCATTCTTGCTAGCCGTGATTTGCGGGAGGTTTATAGTTTCGGACACTTAGAATACGACCGTGACACGCTTGCCAAGGAATACTTCCGAGATGTCAAGGCGGGCTTAGAGCCGCATCTGCCAGAGAATTATTTTCCAAGTAATGATTCAGATCAGACACCAAGCTTACGCTGGAGCCTAGCAGCAGCGCTCTTTTTTAATAACTGGGTCAATTATGCTGTCTATCAAGAAACGCCATTTGATTGGGAAAAATCAGAAAATGATGTATCTTTTTTTGCTTATTTATGAGAGGGAATATGACTTATCTAGCTTCTTTTAAAACTGGAAACCTGGTTTTGCCAAGTGATCTACTTTTTCATTATAAAGAAATCTTTGAAACTAGTGACGATTTTTTGGTATGGCAATTTTTTTACTTACAAAATACAACAGCCTTAAATGAAATTTCGCCTAGTAAAATTGCTGACAGCACGGGGCAAACTGTTTCTGAAGTCAATCGTTCTATGTCGCGTTTGATGGAAAAGGGGCTGCTTGTCTATAAAACCATTGAATTGAGTGGTGAAGTGGAAGAAATTTTTGATGCGACACCTGCCTTAGAAAAGTTGGATATTCTTCTTTCCCCCAAAAAAGAAATAACGGAGAAGACAAACACTCTCAAAGATTTGGTTGAGACTTTCCAGCAAGAATTGGGACGATTGTTGACTCCATTTGAGATTGAGGACTTGACCAAGACCGTGCAGGAGGATAAGACCAGTCCTGATTTGGTCAAGGCTGCTCTGCGGGAGGCGGTCTTTAATGGCAAGGCTAATTGGAAGTATATCCAAGCGATTTTGCGCAACTGGCGGCGCGAGGGCATCACAACTCCAGCTCAGGTAGAAGCCAAGCGAGCAGAGCGCGAAGCGACTAATCCGCAGAATGTCACGGTTTCTGACGACTTCCTCAACGCCATGGACTTGTGGAAAGACTGAAAACTATGATTAAAAAGGAAAAGAGCTGAGACTTATGTCGGCTCTTTGTCAACTGTAGTGGGTTGATGTCAGCTAAGATCTGGAGAGAACCGAATTGGTTCTCTCCTTTTTGATATTTAAAGCGATGAGAATTCTAGTTTTAAAGTTGTCAAAGTTCCGAAAGCCGAAAGCGTTGCGCTTGATAACCTTGATAAGGTTGTTAGTGGCCTCTAGCTTAGCATTTGAGTAGGGAAGTTCCAAAGCATTGATAATCTTGTCCCTCTCTTTCAAAAAAGTCTTAAAAACAGTCTGAAAGATAGGGTTTACAGAAGAAATT
>NZ_KB904373.1 GCF_000380065.1 Streptococcus massiliensis DSM 18628
TTTTTTGGTATAACCTGCGATGCGCACCCGCATAGCGGGTGGTTTATTTGTCTCGCACCTTCGAAGCGAGACGGACTAAAGTCACATAATAAAAACAAAGTCTCGATAAACCTCGAGACTTTGTTATTTGTCTTCTTTTTTATCTTTATCAGGAAAGAGGTAGCCAAGTCCTACACAAGCTAGCACACCGGCACCAATTACCAAACCACTTGAGATTGGTAAAATATCAAAAATAGCATTTGCAATGATAAAGGCAATAATAAGGCACATCAGACTAGCCTTGTAGTCTTTTTTCAAAAAGTTTTCTAGAGTGAAATAGAGGAACAAGCCAACTGGAATCAGTGACCAGAGGTTAACATCCAAACTTGGCCATCCAACATAACCCAAATACAATACTAGCGCTGCAGCTACTAAGAATACAAGTCCCAATAATTTTTTCATTTTTTTGTCTCCATTTTCTTTTTTTATTGACTTGAGTTGTCTGATACTGACCCCTCACGTTCCTTACAAAAAACATTATAGCAGCGGATTTTTTCAAGAACAAGCCCTTTTGTCTATCTGGTCTATATCTTGGTCTAAGTGGTTGAATAGTGGTGATAAAAGAAAAGAAGCCCTAATGGACTTCCTCATTCTGCCGATTGCAGGGCTTGAACTTGTGACCTAGGCTTTACGAGTGCCTTGCTCTACCAACTGAGCCAAATCGGCGATTGCAATTATAGTATAGCACTCTGAGAATAGATGTCAAGAAATTTTCATCTCCATTAGAAAAAGCCTGTCCTAAGACAAGGCTTTGATATTCTATTATTTACGAACCCGCACTTTCGTAGGCATCCAAGCCCCTATCCCAGAGTTTAAGGGAAATGACAAAGAAAACAAGGGAAATCAGAATCAAACCACCGATATTAAAGAGCCCGTCTTTGTCCTGCAAGAAATAGCTGGCAGGATAGTAGGCCGTAAAGGCGAAAGGCACGATAAAGCTAATCAACCAACGAAGGAGCGAATTGTAAATGGAAATCGGATACTTGGCAAAGTCATTAAACATATAAAAAATGTAAATCATGGCTCCTGACTGCTTGGTCCAAAAGGCGATACTAGCTGTCGCGATTTTCAAGGAAGTATAGATCAAGGTCGCAAAAGGAATACAAACTAGGAAAATCAGGAATTTTGGAAGAGTCCAAGCAATGCTAGACACTGTGGTCGCTAACAAAATGCCACCGACCAATAGTTCACCCAAGGCATCAATCTGAAAGGTCTCGACTAGGATATGAAAGAGAGGATTGATAGGACGAGTTAGATACTTATCAAATTCCCCTTTTCGGACTAAGCGTTGACCTAGTGCCCAGAGATTGTCAAAAAAGAGATGGTCCAGTCCCTTGGGAATCAAGGAAAAACCATAGATAAAGGCAATTTCTTGAAAAGTCCAGCCTTCTAGCGAGGGGATGTGTTGAAAGATGACATTGAGAAACAAGAGGTTCAAGCCTTGGGTCAGAAAAACTCCTAGCACACCAACCACAAAATCGACCTTGTATTCCATGATTTGCTTGATGTATTGTCTGATAAAAATCAGATGCATGCGTTGATATTTTTTCATACTAACCTCCCTGAATGGTAATGAAGGACTGGACTCGTTTCCAAATCAACTGAGACAAGCCCACCATCACTAAGAGCCAGAAGAACTGAAGCAAAAGCGCTTGAAGAATCTGACTAGCATCGTATTTCCCAACAATGATCATGACCGGAGTGTAGATCAAAGATGAGAAAGGCAAGAAGGACAGAATATCTGAAACCACTTTGGGAAAGAAAGCCAAGGGAATCAAACTCCCAGACATAAAGGCCACTATGGAAGTCTTGAGTAGATTGGAACCCCAAAGATTTTTAAAAACAAAGGCTGAAAAACCAAAGCAGATATTAAAGAAAAAGTTAATCAGATAGCCCAGCGTTAAGCTAAAAAGATAAAGGACCGTTAATCCCAGCACTTCTACAATGCCTTGCCCAGATAGGATTTTCATCAAGACAATGACACTTAAAAATGGCAGTCCAACGCTGATAAAAATCAACCACTTGGAGCCAAGCTCGGTGAAGAGGTAAGAGGCCGCAAAATGCACTGGTCGCAATAAACGCATGATAATGGAGCCATCCTTAACCTCCTCCCCAATCATAAAGGAAGAATCCGACTTAGTCAAAAGATTGGTCACAAAACTCATGATGATGTAGAGGGTGATATCTGCCATGCTGAAACCCTGAATCAAGGACTCTTGCGAGGAATCAAAGACTGCTTTCCAGAGATAAAAGGCCACAAAAGCCCCCATAACATCGCCAATCCGATAAAGAAGAAAGTTGACTCGATAGGAGATCAACTCCTGAATCCCTGCATTGATAAAGGGTTTATAACGTCTCCACAATTTGACCATCTTAGAGCTCCTTTCGGTAGAAGCGACGGATGATATCCTCAATATCCGTATCCTCCATCTTCAAATCACGGATTTCAAAATCAGACAGGGTTTGCTTGATAATATCAGCCGACTGGTAGCGGGAACTATCGAATTCAATATTGAGACTGTTTCCTTGTCTATCAATAGTCATATCCGAAAAATCTTCATAGTGAGAAACTAGGTGACTTTGACCTGGTAGTAGTTCAAAGGAAAGAGTCTTCATCTTGCCAAAGGTTTCCTTGAGCTGGTTAACCGTTCCATCAAAAATCTCCTGCCCCTTGTCAATCATAAAAATTCGATCACAAAGCTGCTCAATGTCGCTCAGGTCGTGAGTGGTCAAGAGAATGGTTGTTTCTTCCTCTTGATTAATCTGAGTAATTGCCCGACGAATGTTGTCCTTGACCGAAACGTCCAACCCAATGGTTGGTTCATCTAAAAAGAGAACCTTGGGATTATGAAGTAAGGAAGCCGCAATGTCCGCCCGCATCCGTTGTCCAAGTGAAAGAGTCCGCACGGGATCCTTGATAAATTCCTTCAAATCCAAGACTTCATTCAAAAAATCCATGCGCTTATGGAAGAGCGAGTCTGGCACATCGTAAATCTCTTTTAAGACCGTGTAGGTCTCTTGCAGGGCCAAATCCCACCATAGCTGGGTTCTTTGCCCAAAGACAACTCCAATATCCTTGACATAATCTTGACGATTGTCCTGAGGAATCTTGCCGTTAATCCGACAAAAACCAGATGTCGGTTTTAAAATCCCTGTCAGCATTTTGATGGTTGTTGACTTCCCAGCACCATTTGCCCCAATAAAACCTAAAATCTGCCCCTTTGGAACTTCAAAGGTCAAGTCCTTGACCGCTTCAAAGGTCTGCTTTTCAGGATGAATAAAGGAGCGCAAAGCTCCCTTCAAACCAGGTTCCTTGACTGTCTTCACAAAATTTTTCTGAAGATGTTCCACTTCTATCATTGCCATATACTTCTCCCTATCGCAAGGAATAGCAACGTTGTATTTTTGACTACAAATATTCTAAATCCTTACTTTCTACACCTTCTCAAGGTTATTATTACTGAAGGCTTTATACCAGCCTATTATAGTCCAATAAAAAACGGAATGCAAGCGTTTGCCTACAAATTGTAAAATTAGAGATTTCTCACTTAAAATAATACTTTTAATCAAAAATTCTGGTTTAATCGTTTCCTTAAAACACAAAAAGCCAATTTCTCATCTCCTAAAATTTGCCGTCTTTATCACATTCTCACAACAGAAGGCATCATTGTCACTTTATTATAGTGCAAATACGTAGGGAAAACAAGTGTTAATTTATATCAAAAATCTTGAATCCCTAATAAAATCATAACCACCCGTCTAACGGGTGGTTTGCACCAGGGCTATAAGCCCAAATTACCAGCCAGCGCCTAAAGACGCTGGCTTTCACGTTGTTCAAGCCTTATTGCTCTTGACTCGTCACTTGCCTCTCAAAGAGGCGTGTGCACTACTTGCCATTATCCCTAAAGGGATCTTCATACTCTTTCACACTTAATTTATCTAGTGCGATGTCCTGCTTGGATATATTTCTTAATTGTGGCTTCATTAAGTCCTACTGTACTCACGTAATAGCCTTCCGCCCAAAAATGTCGGTTCCCAAACTTATATTTTAGATTGGCGTGCTTATCAAACATCATGAGAGCACTTTTACCTTTTAAATACCCCATAAAACTAGAAACACTTATCCTCGGTGGAATACTTACTAACATATGTACATGATCTGGCATTAAGTGACCCTCGATAATTTCAACACCTTTATAACTACATAATCGGTGGAATATTTCACCCAAACTGTTTCGATATTGATTATAGATGACTTTTCGTCTATACTTAGGTGTAAACACAATGTGATATTTACACATCCACTTTGTGTGTGATAAACTACGTGCCTTTTGCGCCATATTTTTCTCCTTTCGCTTCACAATGGGCTTGAACACCTTTATTGTATCGTGTTTGGAGTTTTTTGGTATAACCTGCGATGCGCACCCGCATAGCGGGTGGTTTATTTGTCTCGCACCTTCGAAGCGAGACGGACTAAAGTCACATAATTTAAAAACAAGTGAAATTTTCTCACTTGTTTTTATTTATGTTATAATAGTGGCGAAGGGATTCACTGTTGAACTAACGGAGGTCAGATATGAAAAAATTATTGTCATTCATTTTTCTAACCTTTTTATTTTTCTTTTCTGGCACAAGTACAGTTTATGCTGATGTTAAAGTTTCAGCTTTTGATCAGACAAAGCTAGAGTCAGAATATACTGCATGGAGAAAGGCAATGGAAAACTACATTGCAAATGGTAAGAAATACATCAATAAAGAAGAAATGGATCTCATTGATAGTTGGAAATGGCGATATGGCTATGGAGACTACGACCCACAGTATGTCAACTTAGATGCTGTAAGCGTAGATAATTTTGTTGGCAAAACGAATGTATGGGCGACCATTAACTCTAAGCAAAAAACAATTATTTTTGACGGCGACAGCACCACTTATCACTATAAAAAAACAGCTAGTGGTTATCAGTTAGACAAAAATTACAATGCGATTTCTGCTCAAACACTGAACACACTTATTGATGAAGGTATTCACAAAGATACTGCTAATCGAACAGAACTCCGAAATAAAAGGATTAAATTTTTCTTTATTTCTAGTCCGATTTGGTTGATCTTTCTTCTGGCTGCATATCTTTCTTACTACAAGCCTGAGCTTATTTTTAGGGGACAATATGGTTTGTGGATAAAAAATGCCAGACCAACGAAATTTTATATTATTTCGTCTAAAATTTCAGCTATATTCTCTTTTGCCTTTCCTATTGTATTTTTTATCTGGTTGGCTTTTTTCTACCAAGGATAAATTAGCGGTCTTGTTCATATTGAATCTAGGATTGGGCTTATAAATATAAACTCCCTGCTGGTATTACCAGCAGGGAGTTTTCTTTGATCAAAAATTAATTTTTTGAAGCAGCTTGGAAATCTGGATTTTGCCATGCTTCATCAATGATTGCACGCAATTGTTTTGCAGATGCTTGCATTTTTTGTTTTTCAGCATCGTTTAATGGGATGTTAACAGGACGAACGATACCATGTGCACCAACGATAGCTGGTTGTCCGATATAACAATCTGTCACACCAGGATATTGTCCTTCTTGGAAAACTGAAAGTGGGAGGACTGCGTTTTCATCATCAAGGATGGCTCTTGTGATACGAGCAAGAGCAACAGCGATACCATAGAATGTAGCTCCTTTTTTGTTGATGATAGAGTAAGCAGCGTCACGAACACCTTCAAATAGGTCAACAAGTTCTGTTGCGTTAAAGTTTTCAACGTCTTGGAGGTAGTTTTCAAGATTTACACCAGCGACGTTGGCATGTGACCAAACGGCAAATTCTGAGTCACCGTGTTCACCCATGATGTAGGCATGGACAGAGCGGGCATCAACACCCAGTTTGTTTGCTAAAGCTTGACGGAAACGTGCTGAGTCAAGGGAAGTACCTGAACCGATAACGCGTTCTTTAGGGAAACCTGAGAATTTCCAAGTTGAGTAAGTTAAAATATCAACTGGGTTGGCAGCAACGAGAAAGATACCATTAAAACCTGATTCGACAACTTGTGTAACGATAGATTTATTGATAGCAAGATTTTTACCAACTAGGTCAAGACGAGTTTCACCTGGTTTTTGTGGAGCACCAGCAGTGATAACGACCAAGTCAGCATCCGCACAGTCAGCATAAGTAGCTGCGTAGATTTTTTTAGGTGATGTAAAAGCAAGGGCGTGAGAAAGGTCTTCAGCGTCACCAACAGCTTTTTCAAATAAAGCTGGAATTTCGATGATCCCCAACTCTTGAGCAATACCTTGGTTGACAAGGGCAAAGGCATAAGATGAACCTACGGCACCGTCACCAACAAGGATGACTTTTTTATGTTGTTTAGTTGCAGTCATTTTCTAAACATCTCCTTTATTTTTTTAGAGGGAATTCCCTGTATATCTTCATTTTATCACTTTTAGAACTCTTTGTCACGGCTCACCATTATTACTTATTCATGAAAACGTTTTTTTACAAATATTTCTGTTATATGTTAATTTTTAAAAAGGTAGATACTAAAACTAAGGTTGTTACATTACAAGGGAGCTCTACATTTAAAAATAGAAAGTCAATTTGATTTCAATCGTTGTCAGAAGTGCATTTTTTCAGTATTTATGGTATAATTGGTAAGTTAAGAAAGTAAGGAAGGCATGTTTCATGCAAGATAAAAATTTAGTAAATGTCAAGCTAACTAGCGAAATGAAAACTAGTTTCATTGACTATGCCATGAGCGTTATCGTGGCCCGGGCTTTGCCAGATGTGCGTGACGGACTAAAGCCGGTGCATCGCCGTATCCTCTATGGCATGAATGAGCTCGGCGTAACGCCAGAAAAGCCCCACAAGAAGTCTGCGCGGATTACTGGGGATGTCATGGGTAAATACCACCCGCACGGGGACTCCTCTATTTACGAAGCTATGGTTCGTATGGCTCAGTGGTGGAGTTATCGCTACATGCTGGTTGACGGTCATGGAAACTTTGGTTCCATGGACGGCGACGGAGCAGCGGCTCAGCGTTATACAGAGGCTCGGATGAGCAAGATTGCGCTGGAAATGCTGCGCGACATCAATAAAAATACAGTTGATTACATTGACAACTACGACGCCAGCGAGCGTGAGCCAGTTGTTTTGCCAGCTCGCTTTCCAAATCTCCTAGTCAATGGAGCGACCGGAATTGCCGTTGGTATGGCGACTAATATCCCGCCTCACAATTTGGGCGAAGCGATTGATGCAGTCAAGCTCGTCATGGACAATCCTGAGGCAACAACGCGCGAGATTATGGAAGTCTTGCCTGGACCTGATTTTCCGACGGGAGCGCTGGTCATGGGGAAATCAGGCATTCACCGTGCTTATGAGACCGGGAAAGGCTCGATCGTCCTGCGTTCGCGGACGGAGATTGAAGAGACGAGGACGGGTCGCGAGCGGATTGTCGTGACAGAGTTTCCTTACATGGTCAATAAAACCAAGGTGCACGAGCACATCGTTCGCCTAGTGCAAGAAAAGCGGATTGACGGGATTACGGCTGTTCGCGACGAATCCAACCGCGAAGGTGTTCGTTTTGTTATCGAAGTCAAACGGGATGCTAGTGCCCATGTCATTTTGAATAATTTGTTTAAATTAACGCAAATGCAAACAAATTTCAGCTTTAACATGCTGGCTATTCAAAATGGTGTACCGAAAATCCTTTCTCTACGCGAGATTTTGCTGGCTTACATCGAGCACCAAAAAGAAGTGGTGACACGGCGGACGATTTTCGACAAGGAAAAAGCGGAAGCACGCGCCCATATCTTGGCAGGTCTTCTGATTGCTTTGGATCATATTGATGAAGTCATTCAGATTATTCGCAACAGCGAGACGGATGCAGAAGCACAAGCGGAGTTAATGGCTAAGTTCGAGCTGTCAGAGCGACAAAGTCAAGCCATTCTTGATATGCGCCTGCGTCGTTTGACCGGTTTGGAACGCGACAAAATCCAAACCGAATATGACGAACTCATCGCCTTGATTGCTGATTTGGCTGATATTTTGGCCAAACCAGAGCGGGTGCTCGCTATTATCAAGGAAGAATTGGACGAAGTTAAGCGCAAATTTGCAGACGCCCGCCGTACGGAGCTTATGGTCGGTGAAGTCTTGGCGTTAGAAGACGAAGACCTGATCGAAGAAGCAGATGTTCTCATCACCTTGTCCAATAAAGGCTATATCAAACGCCTCAACCAAACTGAATTTACAGCGCAGAAACGCGGTGGACGCGGTGTTCAAGGAACAGGGGTCAAGGACGACGATTTTGTGCGGGAGCTGGTTTCTACGAGCACTCACGACCGCCTGCTCTTCTTCACCAATAAAGGACGGGTTTACCGCCTCAAAGGCTATGAAATTCCCGAATACGGTCGAACTGCCAAGGGCTTGCCGATTGTCAATATCTTGAAACTGGACGAAGAAGAAACCATTCAAACCATTATCAATGTCCAGCAAGACCAAAGCGAACATTCTTATCTCTTTTTCACCACGCGTCATGGTGTAGTCAAGCGCACGAGCGTTGCTGAGTTTGCCAATATTCGTCAAAATGGGCTCAAGGCTCTCAATCTCAAAGACGAAGATGAGCTGATCAATGTCTTTCTGACGAACGGCGAAGCCGATGTCATTATCGGTACCAAGTTTGGCTACTCTGTGCGTTTCAACGAAGCTAGTGTTCGTAATATGGGACGTTCTGCTACCGGTGTGCGTGGGGTCAATCTGCGAGCTGGTGACCAAGTTGTCGGTGCCAGCGTTGTGACAGACCAAGACGAAGTCTTGATTATCACTGAAAAAGGCTATGGAAAGCGGACGCTTGCTAGCGAATACCCGACTAAAGGGCGCGGTGGTAAAGGCATTAAGACTGCCAATATCACTGAGAAAAACGGTCCTCTGGCTGGTCTTATGACTGTTTCTGGCGATGAAGACCTCATGGTTATCACCAATAAGGGCATCATCATTCGGACCAGTGTTGCCAACATTTCACAAACAGGACGCTCGACCATGGGTGTCAAGGTCATGCGTCTTGATAAAGATGCAAAGATTGTGACCTTTACGAGTGTCTCTGCTGAGGAAAAAGAAGAAGCGACAGAAGAAAGTCAAAATTAAGAAAGGGCTCTTATGTCAGCAACAAGAAGAAAGAAGAACAAGAAGCATTTTGGAAGACATATTTTTGCAGCCTTGCTTTTACTAATAGCAATCGCTCTGATTTTCAATTCTTCCATTCGTAATATGATTATGGTCTGGCATACCAATCAGTATCAAGTTGGTAAGGTATCCAAGAAAGATATTGATACAAACAAAAAGGCCAAACGAAGCTTTGACTTTGAAGCGGTCAAACCTCTTTCGACAGAGCAAGTCATTCAGGCTCAGTGGGAAGCACAGAAACTACCAGTTATTGGTGGAATTTCAATTCCAGATTTGAATATTAACTTACCTATTTTTAAAGGTTTGGATAATGCTGGGCTCTACTATGGCGCAGGGACGATGAAAGAAGAGCAACAAATGGGACAGGGCAATTACGCTCTAGCTAGCCACCATGTTTTTGGAATTACTGGTGCAACTGAAATGCTCTTTTCTCCACTTGAAAAAGCCAAGGCTGGTATGAAGATTTATCTAACAGATAAAGAAAATATTTATACTTATGTCGTAACTAGTGTTGAAAATGTTGCTCCTGATCGAGTGGATGTTATCAATGACCAAGAAGGAAAAAGTGAGGTAACCTTGGTGACTTGTGAAGATGCAGCAGCGACTTCACGAACAATTGTTAAAGGGAATTTAGAATCAACCATTCCCTATAAAGATGCACCAAAAGAGGTGTTAAAAACTTTTGAAACGCCATATAAACAGTTGCAGCTGTAAAATAAAAAATCCACCAAATGAACTTGGTGGATTTTTTGTTGTTATCACGAATAGAAAAATAAGGAGGTTATCATGTATCAAATTTCAATTCCTGTCCATTCACTTAAACCGAGAGAGCGTTTAGTTGCTGATGGGGCTAGCACTCTCAGTAACCAAGAATTACTAGCAATTTTGTTGCGTACAGGCACAAAAAAAGAAACTGTATTTCAGGTTTCTCAGCGGATATTATCTAACCTAGGCAATCTAGCTGATTTGCGAAAACTTTCGTTGCAAGAGCTACAAACCATCTCTGGCATTGGTCCTGTGAAAGCGATCGAATTGCAGGCAATGGTTGAATTAGGACGTCGCATTTGTCAGGCAGAATTGCCTGATCGCGACCAAATTTTAAGTAGCAAAAAACTGGCAACTAAAATGATGCAAGAGTTGGGAGATAAGCAGCAAGAACATTTAGTTGCGCTCTATCTAAATACCCAGAATCAAATTATTCACCAGCAGACGATATTTATAGGTAGTATCAATCGCAGCATTGCTGAGCCCAGAGAAATTTTGCACTATGCTGTTAAGCACCTAGCAAACTCAATCATCATTGTCCACAATCATCCGTCAGGATCTACAAAACCAAGTCGCAACGATGATGACGTTACTCAACGAGTTAAAAAAGCATGTGAAACTTTAGGAATTTTACTATTAGACCATCTTATTGTTAGCGAACAAGGGTATTATAGTTATCGTGAAGAGACAGAACTTCTTTGAAGCTGATTGACGAAAAAGTCAAAGAGTGCAAGACTAGGCTCTTCGTGTTCCCAGATCAGTTCAGGGTGCCATTGAACGCCGATAAAAGGGTAATTATCGGTACTTTCAATTGCTTCAATAATGCCATCCTTGGGATCATAGGCGACAACACGTAGATCTTTTCCTAGATCTTTTAAAGCTTGATGATGATAAGAATTGATGCAAGAACCTGTTGGGACAAATTTAGCAAGAAGCGAATTTTGTTCAACAGCAAGGCTTTGTGTTAAAGTATTTGCATCTTCGCTCTGCCAGTGACCCGGAATATCTTGGTGAAGGGTACCGCCCTTAACTACGTTAAAGAGTTGTGTCCCGCGACAAATAGCAAAAATAGGTTTGCCTTGTTTTAGTGTTTCTTTAATTAAGGCAATCTCAAACTCATCGCGTTCGAGGAGATAATCGTCACTGTCAATGGTCTGTTCTTCTCCATAGAATTGAGGGAGGACATTTTGCCCTCCTGTTAAAATTAATTTATCAATAGTGTCCACATAAGCCGCAGCTAAACTTTTATCAACAATAGGAAGGACAAGCGGTAGCCCTCCGACTTTTTCAACTGCACGAATAAAGCCGTCGCTTGTATAACTGAGTCGTGCAATGGTTGTATCAGGGTGAGGACGTTCATTTCCAGTAATTCCAATAATAGGTTTAGTCATACAAGGAGGGATCCCTTTCTAATTTTCGTCTTTTCTCATAAAGTAGAGCAGAGTTTGCAGTTCACTGGTTAAGTCAACATATTGGACAACGACATCTTTTGGAACTGTTAGATTAATTGGCGAGAAACTAAGGATTCCCTTGATACCAGCTTTAGTAAGAGTATCAGCAACCTCTTGTGCCTTTACACTAGGAACCGTTAAAATAGCAGTTTTAACATCTGCATTGTGGATTCGCTCTTCCAATTCAGAAATGCCATAAATTGGTATACCATCAGGAGATTTAGTTCCGACAAGCTCATTATCATCCGTATCAAAAGCCAAAGCAATTTTCATTTTGTTACGTTCATGGAAGCGGTAGTGAAGTAAAGCGCGTCCCATATTTCCGATACCGATTAGGCAGACGTTTGTAATCCGATTATCATTTAAAAGGTCTGCGAAAAAGTTCATCAGTTTTTTTACATCATAGCCAAAGCCGCGGCGACCTAGTTCTCCAAAGTAGGAGAAGTCACGTCTCACAGTAGCAGCATCAATGCCAATTGCTTCGGCAATTTGCTTAGAGCTAGCTTTTTCGATTTTTTCGCTATTAAAACGTTTGAAAATTCGATAGTAGAGAGAAAGCCGCTTAGCAGTTGCACGTGGAATAGAATTTGATGATTTATCAGCCATTGCAATACTTCCTTTCATAAAATATAAATCAGTAGTTGTTCGTTCAAATGAACAATAAAAAGTTATTGATTAACAACGCTTACCTCTATTGTATAGAAAGTTTGTGAAAAACGCAACATTTAAGAGATATAAAAAAACTAAGTTAACCTTAGTTTTTTTATATCAACAAGATTCCTAATCTTGATAAGGCGCCAAATCTAGCCCTGACATGCCACGATAGAGATCTCCGATAACGCCATCATATGGAATTTCTTTGCCATTATAGGTCAACGAAACAACCTTGAGATTATCAGGGATTGTCAAGCAACCTGACAAAGCAAGTAAAAATTCATCAAAGTTATCAAATGCTAAAGATCGTTCAATCTTGTAGGAATCTAAATATTTCAATTTAATCATAACATTCCTCCTTGGGAAGTGATACAAACTATCATAAGACAAAGTAAGGAGAAACGCAAATGATTTGATTTATTGTTTTTCCTTAGTGAAGATTTCCCGCTCTACCAGACTATCCATAAGGAAGAAGAATTTTTCTTGAATGATGTGGTTCTCTTCGGACTTAAAAATATTTACCAACCGTAAACCGGATTTGTCTGTAATATTAATCTTAAAGCCGTTTAGTTCTTTATTCACGATAATCTTAAGCAGAAAACCGTCGCCACTATTAGGGACACTTTCTAATAAGCGAGACAATTCGTAATTACCAACTTTTGTTTGGGCAAAAGTGTTATCACGTAACGTGTATTTTTTGATATTAGGGTGAATGCTATAAGTAAATGGGCAGTCTTTTAAACTAATACTAGATTGAAATGCCATTTTATCCTCCAATGATTTGGTTTATTTTTGTTGTAAGTTGAGTAATTTCTTCAGGGGTATTGAAAGGTGAAAAACTGACACGGATAGATTCTTTCAAACGAGGGGAATCATCGCCATAAAATGCTTGAAGTACGTGACTAGGTTCAACTGCACCAGCAGTGCAAGCAGAGCCTGTCGAAACAGCAATACCTTCTAAATCTAAGCGCAAAAGTAAGAGATCATTTGCTTGTTTTGGAAAACCGATGTTGACGACATAAGGCAGAGAAATCTCACCTTCATTAAGGTAGTAGTCAATAGTCAGTTCTGATAAAAATTGTTCTTTCAGTTTAGAAACGTACTTGTAGTTCTGATCTAGTTTTTCATAATCTTCTGCAAGTGCAGCTGCCATACCAGCAATAGCTGCTAAATTTTCTGTACCCGCACGACGTTTATCTTCCTGATCACCGCCAAGCAGATACTTATGAAAATCATTATTTCGTGCGTAAAGAAAGCCAATTCCCTTCGGACCATGAAACTTATGAGCAGAAGCAGAGAGAAAGTCAATTCCTAGTTCTTCTGGGAAAATAGGAATTTTGCCTAGAGCTTGGACAGCATCCACATGGTAAGCAGCCGGATGTTCTTTGAGTACTTGCCCGATCTCTGAGATAGGTAAGACATATCCTGTTTCATTATTAGCAAACATGGTAGATACTAAAATAGTATCTGGACGGAGTGCTCTTTTGACTTGTTGGGCTGTAATTTGTCCATCTTCTGGAGAAAGGATAGTTGTCTTGAAGCCATAGTTTTCTACCAAATCTTCGACTACACGAGAAACAGAGTGGTGCTCAATAGCAGTTGTAATCAGGTGTTTTCCTTTATTTTGGTGGGCCAAAGCGTAGCCTTTGATCGCAGTATTATTGCTCTCAGTTCCTCCAGAAGTAAAAATGATTTGGTTTTCTTTTACCTTTAATAATTGGGCGATTGTTTGTCGACTTTCACGCAAGATTTTACTAGCTGAGCGACCATAAGTATGTGTGCTAGACGGATTGCCAAAAGTTTCTGCTAAGATGGTAGTCATTGCTGAAATCGCAGCAGCAGACATAGGAGTAGTTGCTGCATTGTCAAAGTAAGTCACTAAATCACCTTATTTCTGTTTAAATTGAAAGAGTGGACTGACTGGACGACGTTCATGAATTCGAATCAAAGCTTCACCAATTAATTCGCTTGCAGTAATATAATGAATTTTTTCTGGCTTAGGATTTTTCGTTGCGACAGAATCCGTTACTAAAATCTCTTTAATTGGTACTTGGTTAAGGCGTTCGGCAGCTCCTTCTGTAAAGAGTCCATGACTTGCAACGGCATAAATTTCAGTAGCTCCGTCAGCTTCAACTAACCTTGCAGCTTCAGAAAAAGTTTTTCCTGTGCTTAAAATATCGTCAATCAAGATTGCTTTCTTTCCTTGGACATCTCCAATAATATAGCCAGAATTACGCTCCACATCATCTTCAGGGTAATCAATAATGGCAATAGGTGCATTGAGATATTCAGCTAGTGAACGAGCGCGCTTGACACCCGAATTTTTAGGACTAACTACAACAACATTTTCACCAGATAGTCCTTTATTGCAATAGTGTTCGGCAAAAAGCGGGACAGTAAAAAGATTATCTACAGGAATATCAAAGAAACCTTGTACTTGTACAGCGTGCAAGTCAAGAGTGATTACACGATCTACCCCTGCTTTAACGAGCATATTTGCAACTAGCTTGGCTGTTAATGGTTCACGTGAACGTGCAATTCGATCCTGCCTTGCATAGCCAAAATAAGGCATGACAACATTGACCGAATGAGCGCTAGCACGATTACAAGCATCTACCATGATAAGAAGTTCCATCAGGTGATTGTTAACAGGATAGCTAGTGGACTGGATGATATAAATATCATAACCGCGGACACTTTCCTCAATGTTGATTTGAATTTCACCGTCAGAGAATTGGCGAGAAGAAAGTTTTCCAAGGGGAACGCCTACTGTTCGGGCGATTTTTTCTGCCATCTCATGATTGGAGTTAAGAGAGAAAAGTTTAAGTTGAGTATGTTCAGGTGTTAGTTCAACCATTAGAATACAATGCTCCTTGTATGTAGTGGAAAAATCTACTGTAAGTGAGATTTTTCAAATTTTAGTCCTTCCTATTTTAACAAAAAAAATAAAATTTTTCAGCTATTTGCTAGGTTTTGTGTGAAACGAGCTAATTTACTAGGTGCAGCTTGATAAGGAATATGATTTTTGGCTAAAAACTTCTCAAAAGCAAGTTTTCCTGCTTTTTCGTCACTGACCTCAACTTCTAATTCATAGTCCGTTTTATCAAAGTAATGACTTTTGTCTAATGCTAATAAGCCAATTTCATGTTCTAGTTCATATCGGACAGTTGTCAAACTTCCTAAAACAGCTAATTTTTCTACAGGAATGCCTCTTTCAGTCAGTAAATGATTAATTTGACCTTTCGGTAGTGGATGACCGGAAATAATTTTTTCAGCCTCGACAAGTGTCAATTTTTGATTGTATTCCATATTGCCTACAGAATTTTTCTGGGGAATTTTTACTGTTAATTCTGCATAGTCAGGATATGTCCGAATGCGGATAGCTATCCTTGCTTTTCTCATCGCTCTATCTGCTGTATCCATGTAGTAATTGACTTGTTTTGTCGCAGCTACATCAGCAAAAAGCGGAAGGAGTTTTTGATAATTTTCTTCTGATAGTAGCGTTTTAAATTCGATTTCTAAGTGATTCATGGGGATTCCTTTGACTTTTCACAAACTTTAGACCTTTTTGAAAACGGTTCATGATCTTTTATGGTATAATAGGTACTGTATTTATTTTATCAAAAAAAGGAATGAATATGAACATTCAATGGGAAGATTTTTTAGATCCTTACATTCAAGCTGTGGGAGAACTAAAAATTAAATTAAGAGGTATTCGGAAGCAATACCGCAAACAAAATAAACATTCGCCGATTGAGTTTGTGACTGGAAGGGTCAAGCCGATCGAAAGCATTCAGGAAAAAATGGCCTTGCGAGGGATATGTGAGGAAAATCTTGCCCATGATATGCAAGATATAGCAGGATTGCGGGTTATGGTACAGTTTGTGGATGACGTAGCAGAAGTTCTTGCTGTGCTTCGACAGCGCAAAGATATGCGAATTATTGAAGAACGAGACTATATTACTAACATGAAAGCTTCTGGCTATCGGAGTTACCATGTTGTGGTTGAATATCCTGTTGATACGATCAGCGGGAACAAAGTCATTTTGGCAGAGATTCAAATTCGTACCTTATCCATGAATTTTTGGGCAACCATTGAACATTCACTTAACTACAAATATAAAGGGCAATTTCCTGATGAAATTAAAGATCGTCTAGCTGTGACAGCCAAAATAGCTTACCAACTCGATGAGGAAATGAGCCAGATTCGTGATGACATTCAGGAGGCACAGGCGCTATTTGATCCTCAGTCGCGTAAACTAAACGATGGCGTAGGAAATAGTGATGATACAGATGAAGAATACAGATAAAAAAATAGCCATTGTCAGCAATTATAAGCAACACAGCCAAGAATTGGGACAAGAACTCATGCAAAAGCTCCGTCAAGAAGGCTTTATCTTGACTCTTAAAAATCCCGATATTGTCATTTCGGTTGGCGGAGATGGCATGCTTTTGTCTGCCTTTCATCGTTTTGAGCGACAGTTAGACAAAGTACGATTTATTGGAGTGCATACAGGACATTTGGGTTTTTATACAGATTATCAATCATTTGAGTTGGATGAGCTGGTAGAAAATCTGAAAATGGATCGTGGCGCTCGAGTTTCGTATCCGATTTTAGGAGTGCGTGTTGCCTTGGAAAATGGAGACGTCTACCATATGAAAGCTCTGAATGAATCAACTTTTAAGCGTTCAGATCGGACGATGGTGGCAGATGTTTTTATTAATAAAGTTCACTTTGAGCGTTTTCGCGGTGATGGTATTTCTATTTCAACGCCGACTGGAAGTACAGCCTACAACAAATCATTGGGGGGGGCAGTTTTACATCCGTCAATTGAAGCTTTGCAGATAGCAGAAATGGCTAGTTTGAATAATAATATTTATCGGACTCTAGGCTCGCCGATTATTGTTCCAAAGAAGGATAAGATTGAAATTATCCCGACGCGGACTGATCGCCATACGATTACCATTGATAATCGGACTTATACTCACAAAAATATTGAAAAAGTTGAATATCAGATTGACCATCATAAAATTCATTTTGTGGCGACGCCGCGGCACACCAGCTTTTGGAATCGGGTCAAAGATGCCTTTATCGGAGACATTGAAGAATGAGATTTGACTTTATTGCCGATGAACATGTCAAGGTGAAGGCTTTTTTAAAAAAACATGAAGTTTCAAAAGCTCTGCTAGCCAAGATTAAATTTGCAGGGGGACAAATTCTCGTTAACGGAGAGAAGCAAAATGCTATTTATCTGCTGAACATCGGTGATCGGGTGACGATTGATATTCCTGCGGAGGAGGGCTTTGAGAGTCTGCAACCTGTTTCAAAGAATTTGACAGTTGTCTATGAAGATGATCATTTTTTGGTTCTAGATAAGCCGGCAGGCGTTGCCAGCATTCCAAGTGTTATTCATTCTAATACCATGGCTAATTTTGTCAAGGCTTACTATCTAGCGAATGACTATGAAAATCATCAAGTTCATATTGTGACGCGGTTAGACAAGGACACGAGTGGCCTAATGCTTTTTGCTAAACACGGTTACGCTCATGCGAGACTAGATAAGCAGTTGCAGAAAAAAGTAATTGAAAAGCGCTATTTGGCTTTAGTCAAAGGTAGTGGTTTCTTGGAAAATGAAGGTGAGATTATTGCGCCTATTGCGCGTGATGAGGACAGTATCATTACGCGACGAGTTGCGGTTGGTGGGAAATATGCTCATACCAGCTATCGCATTCTAGCCCAGTATGGCAACATCTATCTGGTTGATATTCGCTTGCATACAGGGCGAACACATCAAATTCGTGTGCACTTTGCACACATCGGCTTTCCGCTCTTGGGCGATGACTTGTATGGTGGGAGTTTGACTGATGGGATCAGCCGGCAGGCGCTACATTGTCATTCTTTACATTTTTATAATCCTTTTTCGGCTAGCGAAGTAACATTGGAAAGTTCACTTCCTGCTGATTTTCAAACAGTTATCAATAAATTAAAATTAATACAATAGGAGTTTTTACTATGAAAATTTTTGACTTACTTAAATCCAATTTGGAAAAGAAAAATGTTCGTGTTGTTTTGCCAGAGGGTGAGGAGCCACGGATTTTACAAGCTACTAAGCGTTTGGTCAATGAGACAGAGCTCATACCAGTCTTGCTCGGGGATCCCCAAAAGATTAAAATTTATCTTGAAATTGAGGGTGTGACAAGTGGCTATGAAGTTATTGATCCATCAACTTACCCAGAGTTTGAAGAAATGGTGGCAGCATTGGTCGAACGCCGCAAGGGCAAACTGTCTGAAGATGATGCACGTAAACTTTTGCAGAATGATGTTAATTATTTTGGTGTGATGTTGGTTTACATGGGTGTGGTTCAAGGAATGGTATCTGGTGCTATTCATTCAACTGCTGATACGGTTCGTCCAGCTCTTCAGATTATCAAGACACAACCGGGAATTTCTCGAACATCCGGCGCCTTTGTTATGGTACGTGGTGATGAACGTTACATCTTTAGTGACTGTGCTATTAATATTAATCCTGAAGCAGAAGTACTTGCAGAGATTGCGGTTAATTCGGTGAGCACTGCTAAGATGTTTGCTATTGAGCCTAAAATTGCCATGTTGAGCTATTCAACCAAGGGTTCAGGTGCGGGGCCAGAAGTGGATAAGGTCGTTAAAGCAACAGAGATTGCACAAACTTTGCGACCAGAATTAGAAATTGACGGTGAATTGCAATTTGACGCAGCATTTGTTCCCGAAACAGCAGCCCTCAAAGCTCCAGGAAGTAAGGTAGCGGGTCAAGCAACAATTTTTGTCTTTCCAAGTATTGAAGCAGGAAATATTGGATATAAATTGGCAGAGCGCTTGGGCGGTTTTGCAGCAGTTGGTCCTATTTTGCAAGGGCTCAACAAACCCGTCAATGATCTTTCACGTGGATGTAATGCTGACGATGTCTATAAATTAGCTTTAATCACAGCTAATCAAGCATTGCAACACTAATTCTAATGAACACAAAAAATCGATGTCGTTTTACAACTTCATCGATTTTATTTTTTCTTCAACAGGCGTGACGCGCAGCGTTTTTTGCCCCGTATAGGTGACAAAGCCGGGCTTGCCCCCTGTCGGCTTGTTGAGCTTTTTGGTCTCAATCATATCGACCTGTACCAGATTGGACAGTCGGGCTTTTGAAAAATAAGCTGCCAGTTCAGCCGCATCCGTCTTGACCTCGTCGGACGGATTGAGATTGCCAGTGATGACGACATGGCTGCCGGGAATGTCCTTGGCGTGAAACCAGAGCTCGTCTTTTTTCGCCATTTTAAAGGTCAATTCATCATTTTGCAGATTGTTTCGCCCGACCAGAATAATAGTCTGACCGTCGCTGGCAAGATATTTTTCTGGTTTTTGCCGTTTTTGGATTTTTTCACGATTGCGCCGACGAATAAAGCCGGTCTGGATGAGCTCCTCGCGAATTTCAGCGATTTCAGAGAGGCTTGCCTGAGTGAGCAGGGTCTCCACACTTTCCAGATAAAGAATGGTCTCCTTGGTCGTCTCAATCAAACCGCTCAAATGCTTGACCGCCTCTTTTAATTTCTGATATTTTTTAAAGTAGCGCTGGGCGTTCTGGCTAGGCGTCAGTGCCTTGTCCAGCTCAATCTCAATGGTCTCGCCCGTGTAGTAATTGTCCAGCTCGACCGTCTCTTTATCCTTGGGCACTTGGTGCAGAAAAGTGGTCAACAGCTCTCCTTTTTGACGGAAGTCCTCGGCGTTTTCGGTCGCTGCCAGCTCCTTTTCTTGCTTGCGCAGTTTCTTGCGGTTTTTCTCCAGTTCATTGCCCACTCGCCTGATAAGCTCGCTCGCCTGCTGGTTGACGCGGTCGCGTTCCGCCTTGTCTTCGTAGTAGAAGTCGAGCAGTTGAGACAAACTAGCGAATTCCTCTTGGCTGTCGGAAAAGGACAGAGCTGCAAAGGATTTTGCGGTTAGACTGGGCTGGCTGGGGCTGGCAAAGAAAGCGCGGAACTGCTTGAGTTTTTCCACATCCAAGCGCCCGCTGAGTTCAGCAGCCGTATCGCGTCCCAAGCCCTGAAAGAGCTTTTGTAGATTGCGTCCAGTCAAGTCCTCGGTTTGCAGCAGCTCAAATAATTTCTCGTCTCCAATGGTGAAAGGATTATAATTATCCGTTTCTGGTGGCGCCAGATAAGTCGCTCCTGGTAAAATGGTCCGATAGGAATTTTGCGAAAAACCGACATGCTTAATGGCTTCGATGATTTTGCCGCTCGTCTTATCCAGCAGGATAATATTGCTGTGCTTGCCCATAATCTCGATGACCAAGGTAACCGCAATCTCATCGCCAATTTCGTTTTTATTGGAAACAGCGATTTCCAAAATGCGGTCATTGTCCACTTGTTTAATGCTCTCAATCTTTGCTCCCTGCAAGTACTTGCGCATCATCATGGTAAAAGTATTGGGGTTTTGCGGGTTTTCAAAAGTCGTCTGGGTCAGCTGTACCCGCCCGAAAACGGGGTGAGCCGATAGCAGCAGCTTGTGGCTCTGACGATTGCTCCTGATTTGCAAGACCAGCTCTTGCTCGAAGGGCTGGTTAATCTTTTGGATGCGACCCGCCAGCAAATTTTGGCGCAATTCCTCTGCCATGTGATGTAAAAAAAATCCGTCGAAAGACATGGAAAACCTCATTCTTCTCTTTTTCTTGAAAATACTAGCTCCATTATATCAAAAAATCTCTTAAAACCCCAGCGCAGCTTTTTTCCAAAAAAAGAGAATTTTCTGACAAAGGGCTTGACATTTTTGGAGAAATACTTTAAAATGACAAGTATATCAGAAAAGTAGTTAATGTTTTATTTTTAGCGAGCTCATGGTTGGTGAGAATGAGTAGTAGACATTGGTGAAATTGGACTGATGAAAAAGTGAATTTGAAACAATAAAAATTCGGACGGCACTCCTTATCGTGCAGCCCTTCGTCAATGGTGGGTTTGAGTGGTGAAAAGATATTACTTTTCACAATTGAGGTGGTACCGCGTTCCGACGTCCTCACGTAGATTTTTCTGCGTGAGGATTTTTTGTGGCAAATTCAAAAAATATATAAGGAGAGTCTTATGAAAAATAAACGTATTTTAGCGATTGTAGGAGCTTTAGTCGCTATTGTTGTCATCGCTATCGCAGTTTCTAGCTTAAATGGAAAGAAAGAAACCTCTACAAAAGAGAAAACTGTAAAAATTGGTGTGCTGCAATATGTCAGCCACCCGTCGCTCGATGAGATTTACAAGGGAATTAAAGATGGTCTGGCTGAAGAAGGCTACAAGGGCGACAAGGTCAAGATTGACTTTATGAATGCCGAAGGCGACCAAAGTAAGGTCGCTACAATGAGCAAGCAGTTAGTTTCAAACAATAATGATGTTTTAGTTGGTATCGCTACGCCAGCGGCTCAAGGTCTGGCAAATGCGACCAAGGACAAGCCGATTGTCATGGGGGCAATCACAGACCCAATCGGTGCTAATCTGGTCAAGGACTTGAAAAAACCGGGCGGCAATGTCACTGGTGTCTCTGACCACAATCCAGCGCAGCAGCAGCTTGATTTAATCAAGCAATTAACGCCAGATGTCAAAACGATCGGTGCTCTTTATTCTAGTAGTGAGGATAACTCAAAGGCTCAAGTAGAAGAATTTACCAAATTAGCTGAGAAAGCGGGCTACACTGTGCGCCCTTACTCAGTCCCTTCTACCAACGAAATCGCGTCAACCATGTCTGTCATGACTGCTAAGGTAGATGCTATCTGGATTCCGATTGATAATACTATCGCTTCTGCCTTTCAGACAGTTGTTGCTAGCAACAAGGAAAGCAAAAAACCAATCTATCCAAGTGCGACTGCTATGGTCGAAGAAGGTGGACTTGGTTCTGTCGTTGTTGACCAGCACGATCTTGGTGTAGCAACTGGTAAGATGGTAGCTAAAATTCTTAAAGGCGCAAAACCCGCTGATACGGCTGTTAATATTTTTGACCAAGGAAAATCAGTTGTCAATAAAAAAGTAGCAGCTGAGTTAGGAATCACTATTCCTGACAAAGTTCTTAAAGAAGCAGGACAAGTGATTGAATAATCAAAAAAGGCAGATTATCTTGTCTCTGCTTTTTTGATAATAGTAGTGAAAGGTGTCTTGGCACCATTTAGGAGAAAGATATGCTTATTTCAACAATTTCCCAAGGATTTGTTTGGGCGATCCTTGGGTTAGGAATCTTTATGACTTTTCGGATTTTGGATTTTCCGGACATGACGACAGAAGGTAGTTTTCCGCTGGGAGGTGCTGTTGCTGTGACGCTCATTACGAGAGGAGTAAATCCCTTTGTAGCGACCTTAGCGGCAGTGGTAGCAGGTTGTCTGGCTGGAGCTGCAACCGGACTGCTCTATACGAAGGGGAAAATCCCAACTTTGCTGTCAGGAATTTTGGTAATGACATCTTGCCATTCTATTATGCTCATGATTATGGGCAGAGCTAATCTTGGTCTGTTAAACGCTAGTCTGATTCAAAGTGTTTTACCATTTTCAGATTCTATCAACAATCTTTTAACAGGATTAATTTTTGTGACATTGGTAATCGTTGGTATGCTCTTTTTCCTTGACACTAAGTTAGGGCAAGCTTATATCGCAACTGGTGATAATCCAGATATGGCACGCAGTTTCGGCATCAATACAGGGCGTATGGAGCTGATGGGCTTAATCGTTTCAAACGGCATTATTGCCCTAGCAGGAGCACTCATTGCGCAACAAGAAGGTTATGCAGATGTGTCACGTGGGATTGGTGTGATCGTTGTTGGGCTGGCGAGTCTGATCATCGGTGAAGTGATTTTGTCTAATGTTACTCTGGCAGAGCGCTTACTTGCTATTATCATCGGATCACTTGCTTATCAATTTTTAATCTGGGGAGTGATTGCTCTTGGCTTTAACACAAGTTACTTGCGCCTCTATAGTGCTGTCATTTTAGCCATCTGCCTTATGATTCCAGAATTGAAAAATCGTTTTTTTAAGAAAGTAAGGTGGAACAAATGACAGCAATTGTTGAATTAAAAAATGCTACCAAGGTAGTCGATAATGGTCTGAATGAAGAGAAAATCATTTTAGATGATGTATCTTTGAACATTCATGAGCATGATTTTATCACTATTTTAGGAGGCAATGGCGCTGGCAAGTCAACACTTTTTAATGTCATTGCTGGGACACTTCCTTTGACTAGCGGGAGCATTCACATTTTGGGTGAGGATGTAACCCATTTTACACCTGAAAAGCGCGCCAAGTATTTATCGCGAGTCTTTCAGGATCCAAAAATGGGAACAGCACCTCGAATGACCGTAGCAGAGAATTTGTTGATTGCTAAATTTCGTGGAGAAGGAAGAGGATTGATCCCACGTCGGTTATCTAGCTATCAAGAAGAATTTCGAACGACTATTGAGAAAGTTGGAAACGGCCTAGAGAACCATCTCAATACTCCGGTAGAATTTTTGTCAGGTGGTCAAAGACAAGCCCTCAGTCTTTTGATGGCAACTCTCAAACGTCCTGAACTTCTGTTGCTTGATGAGCATACAGCAGCTCTTGACCCTAAGACCAGTGTGGCCTTGATGGAGTTAACCAACAACTTTATCACAAACGATCGGCTGACAGCTCTTATGATTACTCACAGCATGGAAGATGCACTCAAGTATGGGAATCGCTTAATCGTCATGAAAAATGGTCGAATTATTGAAGATCATACAGCAGAAGAAAAAGCGAAGATGACCATTCAAGATTATTATCAGTTGTTTGAGTAGAGAGAACACAAATATGTGTTCTTTTTTATTTAAAATTGACTCAAAGTTCGGATTTTGTTATAATTAATCTCTAAAAAAGGATTAAAGGAGTAGTTTTTGGTGGAAATTAGGAATATTATTTTTGATTGGGATCATACGCTATTTCCTTTTTCACAGTACTGGGAAAGAGCGCATAAGCAGGCGTTTTTTGATTTTAAGTATGACACACTTTTGTCTTTTTCTGATTTTATCAAGACTTATCGCAGATATGACCAAGATCTCTGGCCACTTGTAGCGCAGGGGGAAATGACACTGGATGAGTTGC
Organism: Streptococcus massiliensis DSM 18628; assembly: GCF_000380065.1. Lineage (GTDB taxonomy): Bacteria > Bacillota > Bacilli > Lactobacillales > Streptococcaceae > Streptococcus > Streptococcus massiliensis. Next base: position 24,188 of record NZ_KB904373.1, read on the forward strand.
GTGTTTTGCGCTTGGTTAAAGCGATGGAGGAGCATAACTATATTGTTAGCCCAGAGGAAGCGAAGCGATTTTTTAACCACTTTTTTTCAACACTTTTACAACTTATTGAGCCTGAGCCCTTTTTGCTAGAACAAGTGCTTTCTTTGCAGCAACATTATCAGCTTGCTATTTTGACCAATGGAAAAATTAGTGAACAAAGAGAGAAAATTAAGCGGGCAGGTTTTGAGGGTATAATGCCTGTTTATATTTCTGAAGAGATGGGGCTAGAAAAGCCAGATTTGGCGGCTTTTCAATATGTTTTAGCAAAAGAAAAATTTCAGGTAAAACATACTTTAATGGTCGGAGATTCATTAACTAATGATATTTTACCAGCTAAAGAACTAGGGCTACAAACAGCCTACATAGGAAAAGAGCAGACCAAAGAATCTGAACTGACTTTCTTAAGCATTCAAGAATTGTGTGATTATTTATTGAAAGATACTTGAAGATAGGTATTCTTTTATTCGCCCTGGAAGAACATTAGATTTTATGCTAAAAAATGTTTAAAATATACAAAATGAGACATCTTTTTGTTTTTATAATTTGCTTACAAAAATAAACAATCAATTTAGTAATATTAAGTGTAAACGCTTGCAATCTTACTAAATAAGGAGTAGAATGAAAGTAGAAATAAGGAGATAGGGGATGAGACCAATGGGTTTTTAAATCACCTTATTGGATAAGTTTCGCTTCACATTATCTACTGGCAAGTGATTCTTTTTAACCATCGTCTGGCTTCACAAGCCATAGCAAAGATTCTTTTGAAAGGGGTCGGAACAGGAGAAGACTAAGAAGGTTCAGAGAGAGCGTTTCGATTGATTTTCATCTTTCTGATAAATGTGCCCCTTTTGCTTGAAGGATAGGATAACCCCACCTTTTCTAAAACTATCCGATGTTGATATTTGGAAAATCAAAGTTTAACATTGTAGACCTATAGTAATTGTGCTGCTGGTTGGTCGTCTCGTTCGACGATTAACTGGCTCCTTCTGACAAACTTGCTAGTAGATAAGTGCCTCCCTCGGTCGCCGTTTTAAATAGCGACTGAGGGCTTTTTATTTTTGAAAAATATCTGAAAAAAAGGTATAATAGACTTGCTACGTCCACTTAGTGGGACGAGAACTGTAATTCGACTTGTCTAAAATACACGACAAGGACCGTTAGTATGAAAAATATTAAAAATGGGCTCTGTCAAAATATGATAAAAGCCCGATAAAAAGGAGTAAGTATGAGTAATATTAAGTTGATTGCTCTCGGTGGTGTCCGTGAAAACGGGAAAAACTTTTACATTGCCGAGGTCAATGATACAATTTTTGTCCTTGATACAGGGTTAAAGTATCCGGAAAACGAGCAGCTGGGAGTTGATTTGGTTATTCCCAACATGGATTATCTTTTTGAAAATCGTGACCGGATTGCGGGCGTTTTTTTGACGCATGGACATGCAGACGCTATTGGTGCCTTACCTTATCTTTTGGCAGAAGCCAAAGTACCCGTTTTTGGTTCGGAATTGACGATTGAGCTGGCGAAACTCTTTGTAAAAGGCAATGATGCTGTTAAGAAATTCAATGATTTTCATGTTATTGATGAGGAGACTGAAATTGAATTTGGTGACGCAATTGTTTCTTTCTTTCGCACAACTCACTCGATCCCTGAGAGTTTAGGGGTTGTGATTAAGACTTCTGAAGGAAATATCGTCTATACTGGAGATTTCAAATTTGACCAGGCGGCTAGTGATTCCTATGCAACAGATTTTGGGCGTTTGGCTGAAATCGGCCGAGAAGGCGTTTTAGCTCTTCTTTCTGATTCGGCAAATGCTAGCAATAATATCCAAGTTGCTAGTGAAAGTGAAGTCGGACAAGAAATTACCCAAATGATTGCCGATTGGGAAGGACGAGTGATTGTTGCTGCTGTTGCTAGCAACCTTTCGCGGATTCAGCAGGTCTTTGACGCTGCGGCAGATACAGGGCGCCGAGTTGTTTTGACAGGTTTTGATGTGGAAAATATTGTCCGTACAGCTATTCGACTCAAAAAGCTGGACTTGGCAGATGAGCGTTTGCTGATTAAGCCTAAGGAAATGAGTAAGTTTGAAGACCATGAACTCATTATTCTTGAAGCTGGGCGAATGGGTGAGCCTATTAACGGTCTGCGTAAAATGGCTATCGGTCGCCACCGTTATGTGGAAATTAAAGAAGGTGATCTGGTCTACATCGTAACAACACCATCTATTGCTAAAGAGGCGGTAGTGGCGCGCGTGGAAAATATGATTTACCAAGCTGGTGGTGTGGTTAAGTTGATCACCCAAAGTCTGCGTGTGTCTGGTCACGGGAATGCGCGTGATTTGCAGTTGATGATTAATCTTTTACAACCTAAGTTCCTTTTTCCAGTTCAAGGAGAATATAGAGACCTTGCTGCTCATGCTGAAGCAGCCATGGAAGTCGGCATGTTGCCTGAAAATATATTTATCGTCAAGCGTGGCGATATTATGGAATATGAGAAAGGCGATTTTGTTCACGCAGGTTCCGTTCCGGCAGCCGATGTCTTGATTGATGGTAATGCTATTGGTGACGTAGGTAATATTGTTTTACGAGATCGTAAAGTTCTGTCTGAGGATGGAATTTTCATCGTTGCTATGACAGTTAGTCGCAAGGACAAGAAAATTATTTCTAAGGCAAAGGTTCATACGCGTGGTTTTGTCTACGTTAAAAAGAGTCGAGATATTTTGCGAGAAAGTGCGGAGCTAATTAACCAGACAGTTGAAGAATATTTATCTCGGGATAGCTTTGATTGGGGCGAACTCAAGGGAGCCGTTCGCGATGCCTTATCTAAATATCTATACGATCAGACCAAGCGCCGCCCAGCGATTTTGCCAGTTGTCATGGAAGTACGTTAAATAAATTTTTGAGGTTGGGACTGTAAGTCCAGCCTCTTTCTATAAAGATATAGTCTTGAAAGGAGAAGTATGGCAGTTTTACAGATCGAATATTATTCAGAAGTTTTAGAGATGGAGTACCATGTTAATGTACTCTATCCAGATGCAGCGCGAGTTGAGAATCCAGATGATAAAGATATTCCAGTTCTTTACCTGCTCCACGGCATGAGTGGAAATGCCAATAGTTGGCTCAAACGAACAGCTATTGAACGTCTGGTTCGTTATACCAATCTTATTGTGGTGATGCCAGAGACGCATGATGGCTGGTATACCAATACTGCCTATGGTTATCGTTATTATGATGCCATCGCTCAAGAGTTACCGGAAGTTTTACATCGTTTCTTCCCAAATATGAGCCAAAAGCGAGAAAAAAACTTTATTGCTGGTTTGTCCATGGGAGGATATGGTACATTTAAGCTAGCATTAAAATCAAATCGCTTTTCCTATGCAGCTAGTTTATCAGGGGCTCTTAGCTTTGCTGGTTGGGATGCAGACAATGTAGAAATGAAAAGCCCAGCATATTGGCTAGGAACTTTTGGGGAATTTGGCACCTGGAACCAGCATCCAGAAAGCTTGCTTACATTAGCGAAAAAATCTGATAAGAAAACAAAGTTTTATGCTTGGTGTGGCGAACAGGATTATCTCTATGAGGTAAATAATCGTGCTATAGCTGACTTGAAAGCAGCAGGACTTGATATTGTTTACAGCCATAGCCCTGGCAAACACGAATGGTATTATTGGGAGCGGCAAATTGAGAAAGTTTTGGCTTGGCTGCCGATTGATTTCAAATTAGAAGAACGGTTAGATTAAAGGGGAAAATCTGAAAATCACACCTTGACTTATTTGAAAGAATTATTGGCTATTTTGTCGCCAATGGTTTACGTGTACCAAACTACTGCGGTTGATTAACAATTAAAATAGTAAATCCCACTCAAAATTGAGTGGGATTATTGCTTTACTTCAAGAAATTTCCTTGGAAAAGTTGGAGCATTTTATTAGCAAGTTCAGTTTGAGATTGACGGCCATTTGTCTGAATATAACTATTGGTGATCCCCATAAGGGCGCTAGCTAGAAAGCTGGCAGCGTAATCACGATCAACTTTTTGCACTTGGGGAAGGAAAGCTTCTGCATTTTTTAATTCATCGTAAAGAGTTTCATAAAGGAGATATAGAAGATGGTGACTGTTAAGAAGTTTAAGAAAGGCAGTATTGCCTTTTAGATAGAAACTGAATTTGGAACAAAAGAAAGCGAGATCCAAAACTTGACCAGCGGGAAGCTGCTCTAATGCAAATATTTCTTGCTCTTGTAAAATATTTAGGATAATATTTTCTTTTGATTGATAAATGCTGTAAAATGTCTGCCTTGATACTTTTGCTTGTCGACAAATAAGGCTAATGCTAATATCTACAAATGCTTGTTGTTTTAACAAATTCAAAAATGTATCCATGATTTGTTGCTTGGAGGCTAAGGCAATTTTATTGTTTCCTTGGTACATGATTTTCACCTCTTTTTATGACTTATGTAGCCTTATCATATCACAGAGGTTGACAGTTGTCAATAATAAACTATTAAAAGTTTGACATTTGTAAAATATTGGTTGAAAGTGGCTTTATAACAGCTTTTATGATAAAATAAAAACATTGATTAACAATAAAAAGGAGAAACATATGCAAGCAGTTGCACATTTTATTGAGACATTTGTTCCTGAGCATTACGACATCTTTTTAGATTTGATGCGAAAAGATAAGACTTTTTCAGGAAAAGTGACCATTTCTGGCTTGGCAAAGAGCGAGAAGATTTCCCTGCACCAGAAGGACTTGACGATTGAGGCAGTGGAAGTCAATGGAGAAGCACGGCCATTTACCCTAGACCATGACAACGAAGCGGTTCATATTGAGTTAGCTAGCGCGGGTCAAGTGGCGATTGGCCTTACTTTTGCTGGAAAAATCACAGACAACATGACGGGGATTTATCCGTCTTACTACACGGTCAATGGTCAGAAGAAAGAAGTGCTTTCGACCCAATTTGAAAGCCATTTTGCCCGCGAAGCCTTTCCAAGTGTGGACGAGCCAGAAGCCAAGGCAACCTTTGACTTATCTCTGAAATTCGATCAAGAAGAGAACGACATCGCCTTGTCAAACATGCCTGAAATCGAGGTCGAAAACCGCAAGGCGACAGGCATCTGGAAATTTGCGACCACACCGCGTATGTCTTCTTATCTCCTGGCCTTTGCAGCTGGAGAATTGCAGGGCGTAACTGCCAAAACTAAAAACGGCACACTTGTCGGCGTTTATTCGACCAAGGCGCACCCACTGGCTAATTCCGAATTTGCTCTGGATATTGCCGTCCGCGTGATTGACTTCTACGAAGATTACTATGGCGTCAAGTATCCTATTCCGCAGTCGCTCCATGTGGCGCTGCCCGACTTCTCAGCAGGAGCTATGGAAAATTGGGGGCTGGTGACTTACCGTGAAATCTATCTCTTGGTCGATGAAAATTCAACCTTTGATAGCCGTCAGGAAGTGGCTCTGGTTGTGGCTCACGAGCTGGCTCACCAATGGTTTGGAAATCTTGTTACCATGAAATGGTGGGACGATCTCTGGCTCAATGAAAGTTTTGCCAACATGATGGAATATGTCAGTGTGGATGCGATTGAGCCGAGCTGGAATATCTTTGAGGACTTCCAAACGACAGGCGTGCCTCACGCCCTCAAACGCGACGCGACAGACGGTGTTCAGTCGGTCCATGTCGAAGTCAAGCATCCTGACGAAATCAACACGCTCTTTGACGCTGCTATTGTCTACGCTAAAGGTAGCCGTCTCATGCACATGCTGCGTCGTTGGCTGGGGGACGCTGATTTTGCCAAGGGGCTCAACAGCTATTTCCAAAAGCACCAGTATGGCAATACGATTGGGCTGGACTTGTGGAATGCACTAGGAGCGGCTTCAGGTCGCGATGTAGCAGGCTTTATGGGCGCTTGGTTGGAGCAGCCGGGCTATCCTGTCTTGACCGCTATCGTTGAAAATGACACCCTCAAATTGTCACAAAAGCAATTCTTTATCGGTGAGCACGAAGAAAAAGGTCGCATTTGGCCAATCCCGCTCAACAGCAACTGGACAGGCCTCCCTGATACCTTGACGACCGAGACTTTGGAAATTCCAAATTACAGTGCTTTGGCAGCGCAAAATGAAGGAGCTCTGCGATTTAACACCGAAAACACAGCCCACTATATCAGCAACTATCAGGGGCAACTCTTGGCTAATCTGCTAGAAAATCTAGATAGCCTAGACAGTACTAGCAAACTCCAAGTGGTGCAAGAACGCCGTCTCTTGGCTGAAAGTGGTCAAATTTCCTACGCTGACTTGGTGCCTGTCCTTGACAAACTCTCCAAGGAAGAGTCTAATATGGTCGTTAGTGCTGTGACGCAAGTTTTGGCTGGTTTGGAACGCTTTGTTGACGAAGGAAGCGAAGCAGAAGCTGCTTTCAAGAAACTGACAATCAAACTCAATCAGCACAATTACGACCGTCTCGGCTTTGAAAAGAAAGCGGGCGAGAGCGATGAGGACGAGCTGGTACGCCAACTGGTTATTGCTCAAATGATTAAGTCAGATGACGAAGACGCAGCCGCTAAGGCGAGCCAAATCTTCGAGCAATACAAGGAGAATTTAGAGAAATTGCCAGCAGCTATTCGCGGGCAAGTTTTGGCTAATCAAGTGAGACATCATGAGAGCAGGGAGTTGACCGACAGCTACATCGCTCTTTACGTTTCGACCATTGATGTAGCTTTCAAAATGCAGATTATTGGCGCGCTGGCTAACACTAAGGACAAGGCGACTTTGGCCGACCTTCTGGTCAAATGGCAGGATAAAGATGTGGTGAAGCCGCAAGACTTAGGCACCTGGTACATTAGCTTCTTGAGAAAAGAATTTGCGCAGGACACCGTTTGGGCTTGGACGCAAGAAAAATGGGACTGGATTAAGGCAACCCTCGGTGGTGATATGAGTTTTGACCGTTTCGTTATTTACCCAGCCAATGTCTTTGCGACTCCTGAAAAACTGGCAGAATATAAGGCTTTCTTTGAGCCGCAACTGTGCGACCTAGCTCTCAGCCGCAATATCAGCATGGGAATCAAAGAAATTGCTGCACGCGTAGCTCTTATCGAAAAAGAAAAAGCAGCCGTAGAAGCAGCTATCAAGGCAAATGCCTAGCCTACAAACAGGATTGGATAACCAGGCTCTTTGTCAACTGTAGTGGGTTGATGTCAGCTAAGATCTGGAGAGAACCGAATTGGTTCTCTCCTTTTTGATATTTAAAGCGATGAGAATTCTAGTTTTAAAGTTGTCAAAGTTCCGAAAGCCGAAAGCGTTGCGCTTGATAACCTTGATAAGGTTGTTAGTGGCCTCTAGCTTAGCATTTGAGTAGGGAAGTTCCAAAGCATTGATAATCTTGTCCCTCTCTTTCAAAAAAGTCTTAAAAACAGTCTGAAAGATAGGGTTTACAGAAGAAATTGTATCTTC
>NZ_KB904374.1 GCF_000380065.1 Streptococcus massiliensis DSM 18628
CCAAAGGCATGATAGAAGGCGTGGAAGTGACAATCCTCCAAAGTATTCACCACTTTTTCAATCGTAAAGACGAGATGGTCTTGTGGCAAGAAAGAACTGATTTCTAGTGGTAAAGTTGTTTGATTTGTGTTATAGTGAATATGCATGGGATAGCCTTTCTAAATGGTTTATTGTGCAATTCTATTTTACCAAGACTATCGCAACCATGCAAAAAAGCAACGGATTTGCCGTTGCTTTTTTTGGAGATAAGGGACTATTGTCCCAGGCTCCTTTTATTTTATAATTTGGCGAAAGCCTTGATTTCGTCAGCGGTCATAGAAGAATCGCAGCGAACGTCCACTTGACCGTTTTCCGTATGCAAAAATCCTGGAACGGTTGGGATACCGTATTCTGAGCGGAAGGCTTGCAGCTTGTCTAGTTCGCTTGCTTCCTCGCTATTGATAAAGTAGATGTGCGCTTTGGTTTCAGCGACAACACCCGCCAAAGTTCCAGCGAATTTACGGCAGTAAGGACAGGTCTTACGACCGATGAAGAAGGTCGCATTTTCCTTGTCAGCGATTGCCTGGCGCGCACGGTCAACCGTTGTCACTTCCAAATCTTTGATGTTTTGAGCAAATTGTTCCATAAACTAACCTCATTTCTTTTGATAAATCTAGTATGACATAAAAAAAGGAAAATTTCCATTATTTGAAATTTTCGAGTTAAAAGTCTTGACAAAATAGAACTAAAGATATAAAATAATCCTAAGATAAAAATAAATCCTAGAAAATGAGGTAGAAAAAATGACAACTATTGTAATGCTTGGCAGAAACGGCTATATCGGACGCAACGTAACGGAAAAATGGCTTCAAAAAGATAAGACGGCTACTTTCTATGTATTGTCACGTTCGGGCAAAAATTCACTGCAAAATGAGCGAATTACCGACATTGCTGTTGATGTGACGGATTTTGATGCAGTATTGAAGGCTATTCCAGAAAAAGTGGACTACATAGTCGACTTTGTTGGACGTCCGGAAAAAGATCCAGAAGTTTTCAAGCAGGTCAACGACCAGCCAGCTCAAGTGATGCTGCAAGTAGCCAAAGCCAAAAACGTAAAAGGGATGGGCTTTATCGGCGGTACTTTAGGACCAAAACCATTCGTTGAAGGCAAGGCTCGTTTGGCGAAAATGCTCAAAGACAGTGGCATTCCGACAACTGTCATAGCACCGACTGTCGTTTATGGAAACGGCCGGAGCGACGCCATTAGTAAAATGGTTCCGCTCTTCAAATTCCTTGCTATCTTTTCTAAAAACTTCAAACCAGTTACTGTGGAGCAAGTCTCAACAGAAATGGTTGACGGGTTGCTAGGCTAATGACTAAGCGTGTTCGTATTAGCCAAGATATTGCGGCACCTCTAAAACAAGTTTTTGATTGGTTTTACCATTCGGAAAATTTCACGGCTTCGCCAATCGTCTTTCAGTCACGCTGGAAAAGTAAGGAGCGTTGGGAGGCGGGTTCTGTTCGCGATATTATCATGATAGCAGGTTGGTACCAAGAAGAAATCACCGCTGTGGCACCGCAAAAATTCATTCGCTACAAGGTCAATCGTTCTTTTCCGCAAGTCCAGCAGAATTTTACGGAGATTGCCTTTGAGCCTTTAGACCAAGGGCACACGCGCGTCACTTGGGTGATTAATATAGCGGTCAAGCCAGCTTTCTTGACCAATCTTGGTGGAAAAATGGCTGCTACCCTTTATGGAACCATTATCAAAGCAGCGAAAAAATCTTTGGAGGCTTCTTTTGAAAATCAATAAAAGTACAGAGCAAGCAATTTTTGTTTTGATTATGTTGGCTTTGCAAAAAGAGCATAAGCCTGTCAAAAGTCAGGTTTTAAGTCAGATTTTGCAGGTATCGGATTCTTATTTGAAAAAAATTCTGATGAAATTGTCTAAAGCGGGGCTGATTGATGCCAGCGCAAGCAAGCAAGGCGGCTATCGCCTCAAGCGCTCGATTGAAGAAATCAGTTTGGCAGATGTGCTCCTAGCTTTAGAAGGAGAAACTTCTCAGCCGCATTTTGCTCACTTGGGAGCAATCGTCTTTGACGACAAGGAGCATGTTCGCGAGGGCGAAGAAAAAATTGCGCAAGCCTTGGATCAAGGGATAGATAGTTACTATCGGTCGCTTTCGACCTTTCCGCTAGTAGAGCTTCTCCACGAAGAAGCCTATAAGCTAGGTGCTATTGATTGGGAAAATCAAACAAAATAAAAGAGATTGGGAAGCCCAATCTCTTTTGTTATTATTTGATAAAGTCCTTGATTTGAGCCTCGATATTAGCGATTTTTTGCTCGGCGTCAGCAGTAGAGCTGCCGACAACAGCAATGTAGAATTTAATCTTAGGCTCAGTTCCTGAAGGGCGCACAGCAATCCATGAACCGTCAGCAAGCGTGTATTTGAGCACGTCACTTGGAGGAGTTGTGAGCGTAGCCACGTTTCCGTCAGCACTGGTTGCGGTTTGCGCTTTGAAGTCTTCTGTCAGGGAAATAGCAGTCGCGTTAAATTCTTTTGGAGCATTGTCGCGGAATTTGCTCATGATGCTCTTGATTTGCTCAGCTCCGTCGACACCAGAAAGAGTGACAGAAATCGTCTTTTCAGCATAGTAGCCATATTCCTTGTAGATTTCGTCAATGCCGTCAGCCAAGGTCAAGCCACGTGAGCGGTAGTAGGCAGCGATTTCAGCCACGATAAGAACGGCTTGGATAGCGTCTTTGTCGCGAACGAATGGTTTAATCAGATAACCAAAACTTTCTTCAAAACCGAAGAGATAGGTGTGGTTGTGCTTTTCTTCAAATTCTTGAATTTTTTCAGCGATAAATTTGAAACCAGTCAAAACATTAAACATGGTCGCACCGTAGCTTTGGGCAATCTTGGCAACGAGGTCGGTTGATACGATTGACTTAGCCAGCGCAGCATTTTCAGGAAGAGTGCCTGCCGTCTTGTGCGCTTCAAGGATGTATTTAGCGATAATCGCACCAATTTGGTTACCAGAAAGATTTTTGTAAGAGCCGTTTGCTTGGCGGATTTCCACACCGAGGCGGTCAGCATCTGGGTCGGTCGCAACCAGCACATCAGCATCCACTTGGCGTCCCAGTTCTTCAGCCAGAGAAAATGCTTCTTGATTTTCAGGATTGGGTGATTTTACAGTTGAGAAATCTGGATCTGGCACAGCTTGACTTTCTACAACCTCAACGGATGCAAAACCAGCTTGAGCCAAAGCACGACGTGCCAACATTTCCCCTGTACCATGCAGAGGAGTGTAGACGATTTTCATGTCCTTGCCATATTCATCAATTAGTTTTTGGTTAATGTTAACATCTTTGACTTCTTTTAGATATTCAACGTCAACATCTTCACCAATAATCTGAATGAGTCCAGAAGCTTTTTCAGCTTCGACATCAGCTACTTCAATAGCGAACGGATTTTCAATCGCACGAATATAAGTAGTGAGTGCATCGGCATCATGTGGTGGCATTTGTCCACCATCTTCACCATAAACCTTGTAGCCGTTGAACGGTGCAGGGTTGTGGCTAGCAGTAACCATGATACCAGCAAAAGTTCCTAAATGACGAACTGCGAAAGACAATTCTGGTGTTGGGCGCAGGCTTTCAAAAACGTAGGATTTGATACCGTGTTTTGCAAGAACTGCAGCAGACTCGAAAGCAAATTCTGGTGAGAAGTGGCGGGAGTCGTAGGCAATGGCTACACCGCGTTTTTTATAGGCCTCACCTTTTTCATCAATCAAACGCGCCAAACCTTCGGTTGCTTGACGGACAACATAGATATTGATGCGGTTCGTACCTGCACCAATCAAGCCACGCATTCCAGCTGTACCAAATTCAAGATTGGTATAAAAGGCATCTTCTTTTGTTTTTTCATCCATGGCCAATAATTCTTCGCGAAGATAGTCAGGTAACCCTGCAAAGTCAAGCCATTTTTGAAAATTTTCTTGATAAGTCATGTGATACTCCTTTTCTATTATGGTAGGGGAAACAAATAATTGTTTCTGGTTGTTGCAACAAAAAATGAGAAAACTTTCATTTAATCGCTTACATTATAACACGTTTTCATAAAAAAATCATGCTTTCACGTGATTATTTTCTTATTTTTTCAAGGGCAGGGACAATACTCATAGTCAGTAGCGCTGAAATCAGCAATTCAGCAATAGAATTGGCCGATAGAACCACTGCCAGAAGTGCTTGGATATTGCCTTGGTAAATCCCTGAAAACAAGATAAAGATACCGCCCAACACAAAAATAGTATTGGTAGCAGAACCAACTGCGCCTGCTAAAATTAAGCCTGTCCGATTTTTCATAAATTTGTAGACAAAATAGGGCGTAATACCGATTAAAATCCGCGGTACGATGGCGATAATCAAAGAATAGATATTCCCATTAGGCACAAAAGGACTGAAGAGATAGCTGGTAGGTAAAAGGACAACTGTGCTGTTAACAACACTGATAATTCCCATCAGAAAGCCCAACCACGCGCCGATGCGAGGACCGTAGATAATACTGGCGATAATAACTGGCACATGCACAATGGTCGGTTTAATAGGCATAGGTAATAGATTAAAAATGATTGATGTCAACAAGTGCAAGACAATCATAATGGCAAAAAAGATAGCAATAGGAGCGATGTTTGATTGTTTATTCTTCATGAGCTGCGATTTCCTTTACTTTTTTGATAATGTCATCAATGTCGGCCAGAGCCCCAGTTCCCTTGTCGCCGCAAGCAAGAACCGACTCGCGCGGCTCAAGGACTTCATAGCCTAGCTTTTGCAGGAATTCCAGATTGGCTTGGGTGATGACGTTCTCATACATCTTTGTATTCATGGCCGGAGCGATGAGCTTTTTGACGTTTTTTTCCAGTGCCAAAGCTGTGCTGGTCACCATGTTGTCGGCTAAACCATTGGCGAGTTTGGCAATCGTATTAGCAGTGGCTGGCGCGACGAGAAAAAGGTCGGTTGTCTTTGCGATTTCGATATGGTTGACCTTGCTAGGGTCTGGCTCTGCCATGACATCATAGTGAACCAAGTTCTTGGACAAGACTTGCAAGGTCAGAGGCGTGATAAAGTCCATAGCTGCCTTGGTCATAAGAACGGTCACCTGAAATCCCTCCTTGGTCAAGCGATTGGTCAAATCTGCCGCCTTATAAGCGGATATGCTGCCTGTGACGGCTAAAGTGATATGTTTCATACATTGTTCCTCGCATGGATTTTTTCAAATAGAAGTTGAGCGATTTCTTCCTTGCTTCTGGCAATCGTTTTGCTGTCTTTTTCAACCAGATAAGCCAGGTGCTCGTGCTCCGAGATGTCAGCTAGGTCGTTAGCGACAATGATTTGCGCTTGATTATTGACTAGGCTCTTACGAGCGACGCTGATGAGTTCTTCCTTAGAAACATCAACCAAGAGTTTGAAGCCGATGAGCATGATGTTGGGATTCCATTTTTTGACATGGCTGATGATTTTCGGCGTTTTCTTGAGAAAAAGCACCTGTACATCATCTTGGGAAGAAATCTTGCTTTCTTGATTTTTCTTATCTAAAAATTCTTGAAGATTGCTTGACTTTGCCACCTGCTCAAATCCAGCCATATAAATCGGTGTATAATCAGACACCGCCATAGAATGGATAAAAACATCGTGCGTTTGCACCAGCGGTTCAATCGTCTCAAGCAGGTCAGCCACATTTTCGATGAGGATAATGTCCAGATTTTCTTGCTCAACAGGCTTGACAGCTTTTCTGGTCGTAACCAAGGTCACTTGGTCGCCCTTTTTTAAACATGTTTCAGCAATGATTTTTCCCAGCTGCCCCGTCGAATGATTGGTAATCGAGCGCACACGGTCGATTTTTTCACTGGTTCCGCCAGAAGTGATTAAGATTTTCATATTTGTATTGTACACAAAAAAGCCGATTTCGTAAAATATTAGGTCGGAAAAAAGAAGTTAAAAATAAGATAACATGGTATAATGAGTAAGAGGTCAGAGGAAAAAGCATAATCCCATATTAACTACTGGGATATGAAGAGTTATTATTAATGGGGATGATAAAAGATAATCAAATCAGAATAAAAACCGAACATTAAAATAATATAAAGTGTTTATCGTGCAGAATTTGCTGATTTTTGTTATACTAGTTTTATAAAATAGTAAGGAGTTTGGAATGAAAACGGATATTGAAATTGCTCAAAGTGTTGAATTGCAGCCGATTGTAGATGTGGTTGAAAAGCTAGGAATTGATTATGACGACCTGGAATTATATGGAAAATATAAGGCTAAACTTAGTTTTGACAAAATTCGTCAGCTGGAGGATAACCCTATCGGTAAGCTGATTTTGGTGACGGCTATCAATCCGACGCCTGCTGGTGAGGGAAAATCGACCATTACAATCGGCTTGGCGGATGCCCTCAATAAAATCGGCAAGAAAACCATGATTGCCATTCGCGAACCGTCGCTGGGACCTGTCATGGGGATCAAGGGTGGCGCCGCTGGTGGCGGTTACGCACAGGTTCTGCCTATGGAGGACATCAATCTGCATTTTACAGGCGACATGCACGCTATTACAACGGCGAATAATGCACTGGCAGCTCTGATTGACAATCACTTGCAGCAAGGAAATGAGCTAGGAATTGACCAACGCCGCATCGTCTGGAAGCGGGTGGTGGACTTAAATGACCGCGCCCTGCGCCATGTGACTATCGGTCTTGGTAGCCCGGTCAACGGCATTCCGCGTGAGGACGGCTTTGATATCACGGTTGCCAGCGAAATTATGGCTATCTTGTGCCTGGCGACAGACATTGAAGATTTAAAAAAGCGTTTAGCCAATATCGTGATTGGTTACCGCTTTGACCGCACGCCTGTTTACGTGCGCGACCTAGAGGTTGAGGGCGCTCTTGCGCTGGTCTTGAAGGACGCTATCAAGCCAAATCTGGTGCAGACGATCTACGGTACGCCGGCCTTTGTTCACGGTGGGCCTTTTGCCAATATTGCTCATGGGTGCAATTCTGTCTTGGCGACATCAACTGCGCTTCGCTTAGCCGATTATACGGTGACAGAGGCTGGTTTTGGTGCCGATCTCGGCGCTGAAAAATTCCTTGACATCAAAACGCCCAATTTACCAACCAATCCCGACGCTGTGGTGATTGTAGCGACCTTGCGTGCGCTGAAAATGAACGGCGGCGTGGCAAAGGACGCTCTGACAAAAGAAAATGTCCAAGCGGTGAAAGCTGGATTTGCCAATCTCAAACGCCATGTGGAAAATATCCGCAAATTTGGCATTCCGGTCGTTGTAGCAATCAACGAATTTGTCTCTGATACTGAGGCTGAAATCGTTACTCTTCGTGAGCTCTGTGCACAGATTGATGTGCCTGTTGAATTGGCCAGTGTCTGGGCAGACGGAGCAGAAGGCGGGCTGGCGCTAGCCGAAACCGTCGCTCGCACAATTGACCAAAAACCTGCTAACTACAAACGCTTGTATGATGACGAGCGCAGCATTGAAGAAAAAATCGAGACAATCGTCAAAGAAATCTATCGCGGGGCTTCTGTGACTTTTGAGAAAAAGGCGCAAACGCAAATCCGTGAAATTGTCAAAAATGGCTGGGATAAGCTACCAATTTGTATGGCAAAAACCCAGTACAGCTTTTCCGATAACCCAGCGGCACTGGGCGCTCCAGAAAATTTTGACATCACCATTCGTGAGTTGGTTCCAAAGCTAGGAGCAGGCTTTATCGTTGCTCTGACAGGGGATGTCATGACCATGCCGGGACTTCCAAAACGCCCAGCAGCTCTCAATATGGATGTGGCAGCAGACGGCACAGCTATCGGTTTATTCTAAAAATGAAAAGGTTCGTACGAGCCTTTTCATTTTTGTTTTGTTAAAATAAAAGAGAGAATGCTAAAGTGAGGAATGAAATGAAAATTAGAATGGCAAAAAAAGAAGATGCTGCAAGCTTACAAGGAATTTACCAGCCTTATGTTACAAAGACAGCTATTACTTTTGAATACGACCTGCCAAGTCTTGCAGAATTTGAGCAAAGAATAGAGCAGACACTGAAAGAATATCCTTACTTGGTAGCAGAAGAAGACGGAAATATTTTGGGGTATGCTTATGCTTCTAGCTATTATGGGCGCACAGCCTATGATTGGGCAGCAGAATTATCTGTTTATCTGAGGGAGGATGCTAGAGGAAGAGGCCTTGGCAGCAAACTTTATGATACTTTAGAAGGACTATTAGAAGAGCAAGGTTTTATCCATTTTTTGGCTTGTATTGCTTTGCCAAATGAGGCAAGTTTAGCACTTCACAAAAAAAGAGGTTATCAGCAAGTAGCGCATTTTCCCAAAATTGGCTATAAATTTGAAAAATGGCATGACATCGTTTGGTTGCAAAAGACTTTGGAAGGACCCGTTTCTAAGATAAAAACAATAGCAGAACTTGACTTTAAAGGAGTCGAATATGATGATTGATGAAATTTTGAAAGAATTAGCAGCAGTAGCTGACGAAGCAGACGCCGTCAAGATGCGCTCTTACATGAAAAATCAATTTGATTACTTGGGCGTGCGAACGCCTGTTCGACGACAAGTGGCGAAAAAATGCTTTAAAAAAATTGCTAAAACAGAAATTGACTGGGTTTTTATAAAGCAGGCTTGGGACAATTCTTATCGCGAGCTCCAATACGTGGCGCTGGATTATTTGCAGAGTAAGAAAAATCTGCTGACGCCAGCCGATCTTCCTAAGCTGAAAAATCTAGCTCAGAGCAAGTCCTGGTGGGACACGATTGATAATTTAGATAGGCTTGTCGGTGACCTTGTTTTCCGCTTTCCCGAGTGCAAGGCAACTATTTTGGCTTGGAGCGTGGACTCTGACTTCTGGCTGCGGCGCTTGGCGATTGACCACCAGCTGCTGAGAAAGGAAGAGACAGATACGGCGCTTTTGGAGCAAATTTTGCTTAACAATCTAGGACAGACGGAATTTTTCATTAACAAAGCAATTGGCTGGAGCCTGCGCGATTATTCCAAGACCAACCCTCAATGGGTGGCAGAATTTATAGATAAGAACCGCGATGAAATGGCAACACTGAGTATAAGAGAGGGGAGTAAATATTTATGAAAAAAGTAAGGTTAAAATACTTGGAAGAATCTGATTACTCAGCATGGTATGAAGGTTTTTCCAATCGTAGGCCTTCTCAATCTAGCTTTGACGACGGTCTTTTAGATATGTCCATATGTAGCAAGGAATGGTTTGCTGACTTGGTTGCCAAGCATGAGAAGTTTCGTGAGCAAGATCAGCAGTATATCTGGGCTGTTTATGATGAGAATAGCGGCAAGCATGTCGGAATGTTTAATCTAGTCACTCTTGCTCGCTCTCCACTTGATTGGGCAGAGATTGGCTATAGCATCCACAACCAATATTGGAGACAGGGCTATGCGAGCGCTGCCTTAGAGGAATTAAAACGATTGAGCCGACAACTTGGTTTTCATCGCCTAGAAGCCCATGTCAATCCTCAAAATGTAGCTTCTAAAAATCTTTTAAACAAATCTGCTTTCACCAATGAAGGAATTCGCAAGTCCTTCTTAAAAGAAGGAGAGACATGGGAAGATAAGGAAATTTTTTCTTACATCCTTGATGAAACTTAGTCATTCCTCTTGACATGCTTTGCCTCATCTAGTATAATCACATAGTGCGATGAGTCGATAGGTGGCGCAAGCCACTATCTAGCATGGGAGGTCATAACGCAGGAGCGGACCTTGATAAGTTGTGTGAACCTGCTTATCACACGAAAGTGCCCTTTCCCTCACCTTTGGTGGGGGATTTTTTTATAAACGGCTTTTCATTCTGCTGAAAAAATGGTACAATATTGTATAAATTTTTAGAAAATTCTATGAGGTAGATTTATGGGATACACAGTTGCAGTTGTCGGTGCCACTGGCGCTGTCGGTGCTCAAATGATTAAAATGTTGGAAGAGTCTAGTCTTCCGATTGACAATGTGCGCTATTTAGCGTCTGCTCGCTCTGCGGGGAAAATTTTACCTTTTAAAAATCAATATATTACCATTGAAGAAACAACTGAGGATGCCTTTGCTGGAGTGGATATCGCTCTCTTTTCAGCAGGCGGATCAACTTCTGCCAAGTACGCTCCATATGCGGTCAAGGCAGGTGCCGTAGTGGTGGACAACACTTCTTATTTCCGTCAAAATCCATATGTGCCCTTAGTGGTGCCCGAAGTCAACGCTCATGCGCTTGACGCTCACAAGGGAATTATTTCTTGTCCAAACTGCTCCACCATTCAAATGATGGTCGCTTTAGAGCCTGTTCGTCAAAAATGGGGCTTGGAACGCATTATCGTTTCAACCTATCAAGCCGTGTCCGGTGCTGGTATGGGAGCTATTCTTGAGACAGAACGCGAATTGCGTCAAGTCTTGAACGACGGTATCAACCCGCGCGATGTCAAGGCGGAAATTTTGCCTTCAGGTGGCGACAAAAAGCATTATCCAATCGCTTTTAATGCTCTTGCCCAAATCGACGTTTTCACAGATAACGACTACACTTACGAAGAAATGAAAATGACCAATGAAACCAAGAAAATCATGGAAGACGACAGTATTGCTGTTTCAGCGACTTGCGTTCGCATCCCTGTCTTGTCAGCTCACTCTGAGTCGGTTTACATTGAGACCAAGGAAGTTGCGCCGATTGAGGAAGTGAAAGCTGCGATTGCAGCCTTTCCGGGTGCTGTTTTGGAAGACGATGTCGCTCATCAAATCTATCCTCAAGCGGTCAATGCTGTCGGTAGCCGCGATACTTTCGTCGGTCGTATACGTCACGACTTGGATGCTGAAAAAGGCATTCACATGTGGGTCGTTTCTGACAATCTCTTGAAGGGTGCCGCTTGGAATTCTGTGCAAATTGCAGAAAGCCTGCACGAGCGCGGTTTGGTTCGTCCAACAGCGGAAGTCGTTTTTGATTTAAAATAAGATCATTTACCATTCACCAATATCTATTACTTAGGAGGGTCTATGTCTATCGAAGATTTGAAAAATGCGAAAATTATTACAGCTCTAGTAACGCCTTTTAACGAAGACGACAGCATCAATTTTGCTGCGCTTCCTAAGTTGATTGAGCACTTGCTAGCTCACCATACAGAAGGTCTCATCTTGGCTGGGACGACTGGAGAAAGTCCGACTCTGACCCACGAGGAAGAATTGGAACTTTTCCGCGCGGTGCAAGATATTGTCCAAGGCCGTGTTCCTTTGATTGCAGGGATTGGAACCAATGACACGCGCGACTCTGTTCAATTTGCCAAGGAAGTGGATAAATTCGGTGGATTTGTGGCTGGTTTGGCGGTAACGCCTTACTATAACAAACCCAGTCAAGAAGGTATGTACCAGCATTACAAGGCGATTGCGGAAGCCTCAGATTTGCCTATCATGGTCTACAATGTTCCTGGTCGGACAGTAGCAGGACTAGATGTGGAGACCTCTTTGCGTCTCGCTCAGTTACCAAATATTATTGCAATCAAGGATTGTACAGGTGTTGATAATTTGGCATATCTGGTCGAGCATGCGCCAGAGGATTTCCTTATTTATACAGGGGAAGACGGTTTGGCTTTCCATGCTAAGGTGCTGGGCGCACACGGTGTGATTAGCGTGGCTTCCCACACAAATGGAGACGAGATGTTTGCTATGTTTGCAGCGCTTGATGTGGGCAATATCAAGGAAGCAGCGCGTATTCAGCGCCAATTCTTGCCAAAGGTGGATGCCCTCTTTTCTCTTGCAAGCCCCGCTCCGCTCAAAGCTGTTCTCAATCATCAAGGCTTTGAAGTCGGACCGCTCCGCTTGCCGCTGGTCGCTTGTACCGACGAAGAAGCAGCAGAGATTATCAAGATTGTGGAAGGTTAAAAAGGTTGCTGCGGCAATCTTTTTACAATACTTTGAAAAATTTTTGAAAAAAAGGTATAATGAGAGAGTGAGTTCTACATAAGAGACGATATTCATGTTTTAGAGCCAATCAAGCTCGCGATTTGCATTATGTCAGAACGATTTAGTGGATAAAAATTTATAAAAAGAGGTGCTTATGCAAGTTATTAAACGTGACGGTCAAATTACAGATTTTGACCCAGAGAAGATTTATCAAGCGATTTTGAAGGCTGCGCAGACAGTCTATGTTTTGACCGATGATTTGCGACAAAACTTGGCGTTGGTAACCAAAAAAGTTGTACTGGACTTGGAAGAAGCCAAGGTTGAGCGGGCGACTATTAGCATGATTCAGTCTATGGTTGAAAATCGCTTGCTGGGTGCTGGCTACATTACCATTGCTGAGCACTATATTTCTTACCGCCTGCAACGCGATTTGGAGCGCAGCGGTTACGGCGACCACATTGCTGTTCATTTGCACTTTGAGCAAATTATGTAATAAAACATGAGAAGAGAGCACCTGCTCTCTTTTTTATTTCTTTTTACGAATAAAGAAATAAAAGATTGAGGAAAGGAAAAGTTAATGGAAAACTTTGAGATTTATAAATTAAAGAAAGCAGGGCTGTCTAACCAGCAGGTTTTAAATGCTTTGGAATATGAAAAAAGAAAGGGGAAAAAGCTGTCTCTTCGCGATATAGCAGTCGTTTCGGAA
This sequence comes from Streptococcus massiliensis DSM 18628, assembly GCF_000380065.1. Taxonomy (GTDB): domain Bacteria; phylum Bacillota; class Bacilli; order Lactobacillales; family Streptococcaceae; genus Streptococcus; species Streptococcus massiliensis. Next base: position 12,651 of record NZ_KB904374.1, read on the forward strand.
ACGGTCAAGCCTGCCATTTTTATGGAAAATTACAATCAATTAGACACGGACAAGCTACGAGAAGAATTTGAAAAATTCCCTTCGTTTTCGATTTTGGATGAGGTCTATCCTTTGGATTTGAAGGAAATTTATAATCCACCTGTGCTCTTGTTTTATCAAGGAAATTTGGATTTGTTAAAATTGCCAAAATTAGCGGTGGTGGGAAGTCGTGCCAGCAGCAAAAATGGTAGTTTAGCCGTTCAGAAAATCATCAAGGAATTACAGAATGAATTGGTTATCGTTAGCGGTTTGGCGCGCGGCATTGATACGACGGCGCACATGGCTGCCTTGCAGGCTGGCGGGAAAAGTATTGCGGTCATTGGCACGGGATTAGATATTTATTATCCGCGAGAAAATAGTAAGTTGCAGCAATATCTATCTAAAAATCATCTGGTGCTGAGCGAATACGCTGCTGGTGAAGCGCCGCTTAAGTTTCATTTTCCTGAACGAAATCGAATTATTGCTGGCTTATCCCGCGCCGTGGTGGTTGCAGAGGCAAAAATGCGCTCAGGCAGCCTCATCACTTGTGAGCGAGCTATGGAAGAAGGGCGGGATGTCTTTGCAATTCCGGGCTCAATTTTGGACGGAAAGAGCGACGGTTGCCATTATTTAATTCAAGAAGGCGCAAAGTGCATCATGTCGGGCTCTGATGTGCTTTCAGAGCTCCAATTTTAAAACAAGTTTTCCTATAAGAGAAGCTACTAGTTGACATCAATCAAAAAATAGTTTAAACTCTATGAGGTTTATTACTTTTTGAGGTGTATACATTGGTAACAAAAACAAAGAAAAAAACTGCAAACAAGAAAAATCTTGTGATTGTGGAATCGCCAGCAAAGGCGAAAACGATTGAAAAATATTTAGGAAGAAACTATAAGGTTTTGGCTAGTGTTGGGCATATCCGCGATTTGAAAAAATCGACCATGTCTATTGATTTTGACAATAATTACGAGCCAGAATACATCAATATACGTGGAAAAGGTCCGCTCATCAACGAATTGAAAAAAGAAGCTAAAAAAGCCAAGCAAGTTTATCTGGCGAGCGACCCGGACCGCGAAGGAGAAGCGATTTCTTGGCACTTGGCGCATATTTTGAAGCTGGACGCGCAGGATAAAAACCGCGTGGTCTTCAACGAAATCACCAAAGATGCTGTCAAAAACGCCTTCAAAGAACCGCGGCAAATTGACATGGACTTGGTTGACGCCCAGCAAGCACGGCGTGTTTTAGACCGTATTGTGGGTTACTCGATTTCGCCTATTCTTTGGAAAAAGGTGAAAAAAGGCTTGTCCGCAGGACGCGTGCAGTCTGTTGCGCTCAAGTTGATTATTGACCGCGAAAATGAAATCAATGCTTTTAAGCCAGAAGAATACTGGACCATTGACGGGACTTTCAAAAAGGGCAGCAAGCAATTTCAAGCCAGCTTTTACGGCATGAACGGCAAGAAGATGAAGCTGTCCAATAATGACCAAGTCAAGGAAGTCTTGTCTCATTTGACCAGCGATGATTTTGTGGTTGAGCAGGTCGATAAGAAAGAGCGCAAGCGCAATGCGCCCCTGCCTTACACGACCAGCTCCATGCAGCAAGATGCGGCGAACAAAATCAATTTCCGTACGCGTAAGACCATGATGGTGGCTCAACAGCTCTATGAGGGAATCAATATCGGCTCAGGCGTGCAGGGGTTGATTACCTATATGCGTACGGATTCGACCCGTATTAGCCCTGTGGCGGCAAATGAGGCTGCTGGCTTTATTACGGGGCGTTTCGGGCAAAAGTATTCTAAACATGGAAGCAAGGTCAGAAATGCTTCTGGAGCGCAGGATGCCCATGAAGCCATTCGTCCGTCTAGCGTCTACAATACGCCAGAAAATATTGCTAAATATTTGGATAAAGATCAGCTGAAGCTCTATACCTTGATTTGGAATCGGTTTGTGGCAAGTCAGATGACGGCTGCAATCTTTGATACTATGAGTGTAAAATTGGCGCAAAACGGTGTACAGTTCGCAGCCAATGGCAGTCAGGTTAAATTTGACGGGTATTTAGCGATTTACAATGACTCTGATAAGAATAAAATGCTGCCAGATATGGAGAAAGGCGACCAAGTCAAGCGCGTCAATACCAATCCTGAACAGCATTTTACCCAGCCACCAGCTCGCTACTCAGAAGCAACTCTTATCAAGACTTTGGAGGAAAATGGGGTCGGTCGTCCGTCAACCTACGCTCCAACTATTGAAACCATTCAGAAGCGCTACTATGTCAAGCTGGCTTCTAAGCGTTTCGAGCCAACAGAGCTAGGAGAAATTGTCAATTCACTGATTGTCGAATTTTTCCCAGATATTGTCGATGTTAAGTTCACCGCTGGCATGGAGACCAAGCTAGACGATGTCGAAATTGGGAAAGAGCAGTGGCAGAAGGTCATCGATGAGTTTTACAAACCTTTTGAAAAAGAGGTTCATAAAGCCGAAGAAGAAATGGAGAAAATCCAGATTAAAGATGAGCCTGCTGGTTTTGATTGCGAGGTCTGTGGCAGTCCTATGGTTATCAAGCTGGGTCGCTACGGCAAATTCTACGCTTGTAGCAATTTCCCAGACTGTCGCCATACGCAGGCAATTGTCAAGGAAATCGGCGTGACTTGTCCGCAGTGTAAAGAAGGGCAAGTTATCGAACGCAAGACCAAACGCAATCGTCTCTTTTATGGCTGCAACCGCTATCCAGACTGTGACTTCACCTCTTGGGACAAGCCAGTCGGGCGGAATTGTCCTAAATGCGACCATTATTTGGTTGAGAAAAAGGTGCGTGGCGGCGGCAAACAAGTCGTATGTAGCAACGGTGACTACGAAGAAGAAAAAGTGAAATAAAAAGAATAGTTTGCATAATTTTAGTTATGTAAACTATTTTGCTAAAGAGGCTTTTATGGAAAAAATGACAGAATTTCTAACAATCACTAGAGAACTAAATAAAATTGGCATCACGCCCTTGCTTATGGGCTCGCTCGGCTTGGAGCAAGTAACGCAGAAGGACTGGCAAGTGTGCGACATTGACATTCATGTGCCGAGTGACCCCAGAGGCTGGGAGGCGCCTGACGACCAGCGGATTGTTCAGTTTGACAAGATAGAAGCTCTTATGCAAAAATTGGGCTATGAGCTCTATGACTTGCACGAGCATGCTTTTCAAAAAGGAAACTTTGATGTTCAATTTGGTGGAATTGACAGTTTGGAGAGCTTTGCAGGCGTTTCGCCCAAGGATTTGCAGAGAAAGCAAGCAGAGGGAGCAAACTATCTTTTGCCTACTGCTTCGCAATTTTTGAAAATTTATCGGGCATCTTCTCAGGACTCCTATCGCAATGATAGGAAAAACAACAAAGATTTTGCCAAGATTGCCTATTTGGAAGACTTATTGCAAACAAAAACGCCGAATTAACGGCGCTTTTACTATCTAATAAAGCAGTTGTTTGATCACATAAAGATGGCTGTCTTCAAGACCGACTAAGCTATGAAGTTCATTGGGTTCCATGGTTAGAAAACTTCCTGGAACGAGCTGAACGGTTTCTCCCTGACAGTTAAAATCTACCTTTCCTTGAAGGCAAATAACTGTAACCAGTGCATCGGCACTATGTTCGGGAACTTCCTTGCCGGCAGCTAAGTGCAAGTGATGGATGATTCGTCCAGTCTCTTGAACAGGTGTTTCAGCAAAATCTGCTTGCTTATCAATGGTATAAAACTTCATGATAGAACCTCCGCAATCGTTTTCTTATATTGTAGCACAATTCTCATTTTCTCTCAAAGCAGAAGAGGAAATAGAATTTTATTTACGTAATTTATATTATGTAAAAACGCTCTTGTTTTTCACCATATCGCTCGTATTCTAGTCATATTTTTGCTATAATAACAAAAGTTTAAAAATAAATAGAAAGATTTGAGCCAGCAGTCGGTCGTTGGCAAGAGGTATTGGTTTTGTCTCAATCTTATATTAACGTTATCGGAGCGGGGCTTGCGGGAAGCGAAGCGGCTTATCAAATCGCCAAGCGTGGCATTCCTGTCAAACTTTATGAAATGCGAGGTGTCAAATCTACACCTCAACATAAAACAAGCGACTTTGCAGAACTAGTTTGCTCTAATTCTTTACGGGGAGACTCACTGACCAATGCGGTCGGTCTCTTGAAAGAGGAAATGCGGCGGCTGGATTCGGTCATCATGATAGCAGCAGAAAGCACGCGCGTTCCAGCAGGAGGAGCGCTTGCGGTCGACCGCGAGACTTTTGCCAAAACTGTGACTGACCAAGTCAGCAATCATCCTCTGATTGAGGTCATTCGTGAGGAAATAACCGAGCTTCCGACGGATACGATTACCGTCATCGCTACGGGTCCTTTGACCAGTGATAGTTTGGCAGAAAAAATTCACCAGTTGAACGGTGGCGACGGATTTTACTTTTACGATGCGGCAGCGCCTATCATTGATGTCAATACCATTGACAAAAGCAAGGTCTACCTCAAATCGCGTTATGACAAGGGAGAAGCCGCTTATCTTAACGCGCCTATGAGCAAGCAGGAATTTATGGATTTCCATGAGGCGCTCATCCATGCAGAAGAAGCACCACTTAATTCCTTTGAAAAAGAGAAATATTTTGAAGGTTGTATGCCGATCGAAGTCATGGCTAAGCGTGGGGTCAAGACCATGCTGTATGGTCCTATGAAGCCAGTTGGTTTGGAGTATCCTGACGACTATCAAGGCCCGCGCGACGGAGATTTTAAGACGCCTTATGCTGTCGTTCAGCTGCGGCAGGATAATGCGGCAGGCTCGCTCTATAATATCGTTGGTTTTCAAACGCACCTCAAATGGGGCGAGCAAAAGCGGGTCTTCCAGATGATTCCGGGGCTTGAACATGCTGAATTTGTCCGCTACGGTGTCATGCACCGCAATTCTTATATGGACTCGCCCAATCTGCTGGAGCAGACTTTCCGCTCGAAAAAGCAGCCTAATCTTTTCTTTGCAGGACAGATGACAGGAGTAGAGGGCTATGTGGAATCTGCCGCTTCTGGGTTGGTTGCTGGTGTCAATGCTGCCCGACTTTTCAAGGGGCAAGCGCCAGCTATTTTCCCGCAAACGACCGCTATCGGTAGTCTACCTCACTATGTCACTCACGCAGATAGCAAACATTTCCAGCCGATGAATGTCAATTTTGGTATTATCAAGGAGCTTGACGGGCCGCGCATTCGCGATAAAAAAGAGCGCTATGAGAAAATCGCCGAGCGTGCATTAAAAGACTTACAATCTTATCAAGAAATTTAAAAAAGTTAGGGAAATCCTAACTTTTTTCGCATTTTTGTGGTATAATGAAGAAAAAATTTTGAAAATAGAAAGTTTTCTGAAAAATGAACAAAGCCTATTTTTACCTTGAGATGAAAAGTCATGAACTAGAAGTTCCTTATAGCAAGAAAAAACGGCGCGTTCGCGTTTTGCTGCCCAAAAATTATGAGACAGACGAACAGCGGACTTATCCAGTCGTTTATTTTCACGACGGGCAAAATGTGCTCTACAGCAAGGAATCCTACAGCGGTCATTCTTGGAAAACCATTCCCATTATCAAGAGAAATCCTGACATTGAGCGGATGATTGTCGTTGCCATTGACAATGACGGCTTTAATCGTATGAACGAATATTCTGCTTGGAAATACAAGGAAGCCAATATTCCCGGCATGCAGTTTGGCGGCAAGGGAAGCGAATATGCGGAGTTTGTCATGGATGTGGTTAAGCCCTTTATTGACCAGCATTATCGAACTAAGCCCGACCGCTTGAATACGGCCATGATTGGCTCGTCTTTGGGCGGTAATATCACTCAGTTTATGGGGATTGAGTACCAAGAGCGAATTGGCTGCTTGGGTGTCTTTTCATCAGCAAATTGGTTGCATCAGGAGGCTTTTGACCGCTATCTGGCGCGGCAAGATTTGGCTCACGACCAGCGCGTTTTCATCTACGTGGGGACAGAAGAAGCGGATGATACCGATAAGACGCTCATGGCTGGAAATATCAAGCAGGCTTATCTAGACTCATCCTTGAGCTACTATCGACAGTTGCTGGCGCGAGGAATTGACTTGGAAAATCTCGCCCTGCGCATTCAGGCAGGCGCCGAGCACAATGAAATGGCATGGGCTGAAAATTTACCAGCTTGTCTGCGGTTTTTCAGTGAAATTTGGTAAGAAAGTTACGGAGGTTGAAAGATGCACGTTGAATTTTTAAGTCACTGGAGTGGTAATCTAAATCGAGAAATGGCGCTAAATCGCTACGGTCATGCAGGGGTTCCTGTGTTGGTCTTTCCGTCGTCGGGCGGCAGCCACAATGAATATGCAGATTTTGGTATGATTGAGGCTTGTGCGGGATTTATCGAAGCGGGAAAAGTTCAGTTTTTCACGCTTTCGAGCGTTGATGACGAGAGCTGGCTTGCCACTTGGAAGTACGGACACGACCAAGCAGAAATGCACCGCGCCTACGAACGCTACGTTATTGAGGAGGCCATTCCTTTCATCAAGCACAAGACAGGTTGGTTTGACCCTATGATGACGACAGGCTGCTCTATGGGAGCTTATCACGCGCTTAATTTCTTTCTTCAACATCCAGATGTCTTTAACAAAGTTATCGCCCTCAGCGGCGTTTACGATGCACGCTTTTTCGTTGGAGAATACGGCGGCGATGAAATCATTTATCAAAATTCGCCAGCAGACTATATCTGGAACCAAAACGATGGCTGGTTTATCGACAAATATCGCCAGGCGGATATTATCGTTTGCACTGGTTTGGGGGCTTGGGAGCAGGACGGGCTGCCTTCTTTCTACACGCTAAAAGAAGCCTTTGACCAGAAAAATATTCCCGCTTGGTTTGCTGAATGGGGGCATGATGTGTCCCACGATTGGATTTGGTGGCGCAAGCAAATGCCTTATTTCCTCAATGAATTACATCTATAAAGGAGCTTCTTATGAATTACATCGTTATTTCTCCCTATTATCCGCAAAATTTCCAGCAGTTTACAGTGGAGCTGGCAAATAAAGGCATCACTGTTTTGGGAATTGGGCAAGAACCTTATGAGCAGCTGGACGCGCCTTTAAAGGAAGCCCTGACTGAGTATTTTCGCGTGGAAAATTTAGAAAATCTAGACGAGGTCAAGCGAGCGGTGGCTTTTCTCTTTTACAAGCATGGCACCATTGACCGCATTGAGTCCCACAATGAGTACTGGCTGGAACTTGATGCTGCCTTACGAGATCAATTTCATGTTTTTGGTGCAAAAACTAAGGATTTGACCAAGACCAAATACAAGTCCAAGATGAAGAATTATTTCATCAAAGCAGGCGTCCCTGTGGTGCCTGGTCAGGTGGTCAAAAAGCTGACAGACATTGATAAAGCGCTCAAGAAGATTGGTTTGCCTATGATTGCCAAGCCTGATAACGGTGTCGGTGCGGCTGCCACTTACAAATTGGAAACAGAAGCAGATGTGGCTCAGTTCAAGGAAGAATGGGATCAAGAGACCGTTTATTTCTTTGAAAAATTTGTCAATTCTGGACAAATCTGCACTTTTGACGGCTTGACTGACAGCGAAGGAAAGATCGTCTTTTCAACGACTTTCGATTATGCTCACACGCCGCTAGATTTGCTGCTCTATCGCATGGACAATTCTTACTATGTCCTCAAGGAAGTGGATCCAAAATTGCGGGCTTATGGCGAGAGCATTGTCAAGACTTTCGGTATGAAAGAACGCTTTTTCCATATCGAATTTTTCCGCGACGGTGATGATTATATTGCCATTGAATACAACAATCGCCCAGCAGGTGGCTTTACCATTGATGTTTATAATTACGCGCATTCGATTGACCTTTACAAGGGTTATGCTTCGGTTGTGGCTGGAGAAGGGCTGACGCTGCCTGACTTTGAGCCACTCTATTGCCTTGCCACCACGCGCCGCGATGCGACGGATTATTATTACCCAGAAGCAGAGCTTTTGGACAAATACCGTTCACAACTAAAAGCAGTTAAACGCATGCCCAAGGCCTTTGCCGAATTGCAGGGGGACACGCTTTATATGCTGACAACTCCCGACCGCGCTCAAATGGAGCAGATGATTGCCGATTTTTCACGGCAGAAATAAAACAAATCTTTCTGAAAAGTTTGTGAAATTTTTACTTAAGATTAGCTAACTAGCTGACCGATATGGTGGGCTAGTTTTTAATTTGTGAAAAAAATAAGCAAATTTTTTGACAGGGTTTTCATAATGCTTTAGAATGGTAAGGTAAAACATATGGAGAAAGGCTATAAAATGGCGACATTAGACAAATCTTTATTATTGGAAATGTTCAAAAAGATGGAAGAAATCCGTCGAATGGACTTGAAAATTGCGCAGCTCGTGAAAAAGGGGAAAGTTCCGGGCATGACTCACTTCTCAGTTGGTGAAGAAGCAGCGAGCGTGGGAGCGATGTTGGCGCTTAATGCAGATGACATTATCACTTCTAACCACCGAGGGCATGGTCAGGCAGTTGCTAAAGGGATTGATCTTAATGAAATGATGGCTGAAATCCTCGGTAAATACACAGGAACCTGTAAGGGGAAAGGTGGATCTATGCACATCGCCGATCTTGACGCGGGAAATCTCGGTGCTAACGGTATCGTCGGTGGCGGTATGGGAATTGCTGTCGGAGCTGCTCTGACGCAGCAGATGAAGAAAACGGGTCGCGTAGTTGTCTGCTTCTTTGGAGACGGGGCGACCAACGAAGGTGTTTTCCATGAGGCGGTCAATATGGCTTCTATCTGGAATTTGCCAGTCATTTTCTACTGCATTAACAACGGCTACGGAATTTCTGCCGACATCAAGAAAATGACCAATGTCGAGCATATCCACGAACGCAGTGCTGCCTATGGTATTCCTGGTATGTTTATCGAAGACGGCAACAATGTCATCGATGTGTATGAAGGTTTCCAAAAAGCGGTCGAGCATGCGCGCAGCGGCAAAGGGCCTGTCTTGATTGAAAGCGTGACTTATCGCTGGCTAGGGCATTCCTCATCAGACCCAGGTAAATACCGGACGCGTGAAGAAGTGGACGAATGGAAGAAGAAAGACCCGATTGAAAATCTTCGCAAATACATGCTAGAAAACAATCTCGCTAGCGCGGAAGAATTAGAAGCAATCCAAGCACAAGTCAAAGAAGCGGTTGAAGCCTCTGTTAAATTTGCAGAAGAAAGCCCATTCCCACCATTAGAGTCTGCTTTTGAAGATATTTACGCAGACTAACAGCGAGTTTAAAAAAGATTACGAGAGGAAAATTATTTTAATGGAAACAAAACTAATGTCATTTCGTGACACCATTATCCTAGCCATGTCTGAGGAAATGCGTCGCGATGAAAATGTCCTTCTTATGGGAGAAGATGTCGGTGTCTTTGGTGGAGATTTTGGTACTTCAGTTGGTATGTTAGAAGAATTTGGGCCTGAGCGAGTGCGTGACTGTCCGATTTCTGAGGCGGCAATCTCTGGTGCAGCGGCAGGTGCTGCTATGACAGGACTGCGTCCGATTGTTGATATGACTTTTATGGACTTTTCGGTGATTGCTATGGACGCCATTGTCAACCAAGCGGCTAAGACGCGCTACATGTTTGGTGGAAAAGGGCAAGTTCCTATGACCATTCGTTGTGCGGCTGGGAACGGTGTCGGTTCAGCGGCTCAGCATTCTCAATCGCTGGAATCTTGGTTTACCCATATTCCTGGTTTGAAAGTTGTGGCGCCGGGAACGCCGGCAGATTACAAGGGGCTTTTGAAATCAGCCATCCGCGACAACAACCCCGTTATTTTCTTGGAGTACAAGTCGGAATTTAACCAAAAAGGTGAAGTGCCACTTGACCCAGACTACACGATTCCCCTCGGTGTCGGTGAAATCAAAAAAGAGGGAACAGATGTCACAGTCGTAACTTACGGAAAAATGCTTCGTCGCGTTATGCAGGCTGCTGAAGAATTGGCAGAAGAAGGCATCTCCGTAGAAGTTGTAGACCCACGCACCCTGGTGCCGCTTGATAAGGACATCATCATCAACTCGGTCAAGAAAACGGGGAAAGTCGTTCTTGTAAACGATGCGCACAAGACTAGCGGCTACATCGGAGAGCTTTCAGCCATTATTTCTGAGTCAGAAGCCTTCGATTATCTGGATGCGCCGATTCGTCGTTGTGCTGGTGAAGACGTGCCGATGCCTTATGCTCAAAATCTTGAAAATGCAATGATTCCAACTGTTGACAGCATCAAGGATGCCATTCGTAAAACTGTTAATAAAGAGTAAGGAGAAGTCATGACGGATGATAAGTTAAGAGCGACCCCTGCTGCCAGAAAATTAGCAGATGATTTAGGGATAAATCTCTACGATGTTTCTGGGACAGGCGCTAACGGTCGTATTCACAAAGAAGACGTAGAAAATTATAAGGCGGTAAATAAAGTGAAACTCTCTCCTTTAGCCAAAAAGATGGCAGAAGACCTTGGTCTTGACTTGACAGATGTGACAGGTTCAGGAGCCAAAGGGAAAATTAAGAAACGTGATATCTTGGCACTTCTTGAAGCACAAGAACCAGAAATTGCTACTGAAGCTGCAACGGTCGCTCCTATCCCTGTTGTCGAAGAAGATCCAACAATCGAAAAGATCAAAATGTCACCAATGCGTAAGGTGATTGCGCAGCGTATGACAGAAAGCTACCTCAAGGCGCCAGTCTTTGCCCTCAATTACGAGGTGGATATGACCAACTTGATTGCTCTGCGCAAGCAAGTCTTGGAGCCAATCATGGAGAAGACAGGCAACAAGGTAACCTTTACGGACCTAATCGGGCTTGCGGTTGTTCGCAACCTCATGAAACCTGAGCATAAGTTTATCAACTCAAGCCTCAATCCTGAGGGAACAGAAATTACGGTCAATAAATTTGTCAATCTGGGAATTGCAGTCGGATTGGACGAGGGACTTTTGGTTCCCGTTGTCAAAAATGCCGACAAGATGAGCCTGTCTGAGTTTGTCACAGAATCTAAAGTTCTTATCAAGGCAACTCAGGCTGGAAAACTCAAACCTGACCAAATGTCTGGTTCAACATTCTCCATTTCAAACTTGGGAATGTTTGGCATTGACTCATTCAATCCAATCATCAATCAGCCTAACTCAGCTATCCTCGGGGTTGCAGCCACTCATCAAAAACCTGTAGTCGTTGACGGTGAAATCGTGATCCGTCCGATTATGAAGTTGACCCTGACGATTGACCACCGTGTCGTTGACGGAATGAATGGTGCCAAATTTATGGTTGACCTCAAGCACACGCTTGAAAACCCGATGGAATTGTTGATTTGACAAAGAAGCATTATTTAATTTGGAATAGCAAACTAGAATATAACTTTAAAGACAGAGAATAGGAGAAATCATGGCAACAGAAGTTATTATGCCAAAAGCTGGTGTCGATATGACTGAAGGTCAAATCGTCCAATGGAATAAAAAAGTAGGAGAATTTGTCAAAGAAGGTGAAATTCTTCTTGAAATCATGACGGACAAGGTAAGCATGGAGCTGGAAGCAGAAGAAGACGGCTATTTGATTGCTATCTTGAAAGGCGACGGCGAGACTGTTCCCGTCACAGAAGTCATCGGTTATCTAGGAGCCGAAGGCGAGTCGATTGATACTGCAGCTGCAAGCGCTCCAGTTGTAGCAGCAGATGGTCAATCTGTCTCTGCACCAACCACTCCAAGCGCAGACACTGTGGCAGAAGTAGCAGCTAAGAAAAAGCCTCTTGCAGACAATGAATACGACATCGTTGTTGTCGGCGGGGGACCTGCAGGTTACTACGCCGCCATTCGTGGTGCACAACTTGGTGGAAAAATTGCCATTGTTGAGAAAACCGAGTTCGGTGGAACTTGCTTGAACAAAGGATGTATCCCAACGAAGACTTATTTGAAAAATGCTGAAATTTTGAACGGCTTGAAAATCGCAGCTGGTCGCGGTATTAATCTTGCTTCTACAAATTACACTATTGATATGGATAAGACTGTAGACTTCAAAAACAGTGTGGTCAAGACTTTGACAGGTGGAGTTCGTGGGCTTCTCAAGGCTAACAAAGTAGAAATTATCAATGGCTTCGGTCAAGTGAACCCTGACAAGACAGTTGTGATCGGCGATCGTGTTATCAAAGGCCGCAACATTATCCTTGCAACTGGTTCAAAAGTTTCTCGCATCAACATCCCGGGTATTGATTCACAATTAGTCTTGACATCTGATGATATCCTTGACCTTCGCGAGATCCCTCAATCACTTGCTGTTATCGGCGGAGGAGTGGTCGGCGTCGAGCTTGGTCTTGTCTACGCTTCATACGGTACTGAAGTGACGGTTATCGAAATGGCAGATCGCATTATTCCAGCTATGGATAAGGAAGTCTCACTCGAATTACAACGAATCTTGTCCAAAAAACACGGCATGAAGTTCTTGACTTCAACCTCTCTTTCTGAGATCGTTGAAAACGGTAACCAGTTGACCTTGAAACTAGCTGACGGTCAAGAAGTAGTTGCTGAGAAAGCTCTGCTTTCTATCGGACGTGTTCCCCAGTTGGACGGTCTTGAAAATCTCGGACTTGAACTCGATCGCGGACGGATTAAAGTCAATGCTTACCAAGAAACATCGATCCCAGGTATCTACGCTCCAGGTGATGTCAATGGTACCAAAATGTTAGCACACGCAGCCTACCGCATGGGTGAAATTGCAGCTGAAAATGCTCTGCGAGACAAAAAACGCAAAGCCTACCTTGATTGTACACCAGCGGCGGTCTACACACATCCAGAGGTTGCTATGGTTGGTTTGACAGAAGAGCAGGCTCGTGAGCAGTACGGTGACATCTTAGTTGGTAAAAATAGCTTTACTGGAAATGGTCGTGCCATCGCCTCTAATGAAGCCGAAGGTTTTGTTAAAGTTATTTCTGAGCCAAAATATCATGAAATTCTCGGGGTCCATATTATTGGTCCAGCAGCTGCAGAAATCATCAACGAAGCTGCAACTATTATGGAAATGGAACTGACTGTTGATGAGGTAATCCAATCAATCCACGGTCACCCAACCTTCTCAGAAGTCTTCTATGAAGCAGTTCTTGACACGATTGGTGAAGCCATTCATAACCCACCAAAAAGAAAATAAGCCCACAAAAGTTACGTAATTTATATTATGTAACTTTTTGAAAGAATACATTGTACTTTGAAATACTTTTTGAGCATGAACACTCAAATCATTGATATACAAGGAGCATATATGAAATACATTATCAATAATAGCAATGACACAGCTTATAATATCGCTCTTGAGGAGTTCGCTTTCAAGCAAATCCTTGATGAGGATATGATTTTCTTGCTGTGGATTAACAAGCCGTCTATCATCGTCGGTCGCCACCAAAATACGATTGAAGAAATCAATCGCGATTTTGTTCGTGAAAATGGTATTGAAGTGGTGCGCCGTATTTCTGGCGGTGGCGCGGTTTATCACGACTACAACAATCTCAACTACACTATTATTTCTAAAGAAAGCGAAGACAAGGCTTTTGATTTTAAGAGCTTTTCAACGCCTGTTATCAAAACCTTGGAAGAACTGGGTGTCAAAGCTGAGTTTACGGGGCGCAACGACCTAGAAATTGACGGCAAGAAGTTCTGCGGTAATGCCCAAGCCTATATCAACGGTCGCATTATGCACCACGGTTGCCTGCTCTTTGACGTTGACTTGTCTGTCCTCTCAAAAGCGCTCAAGGTGTCTAAGGACAAGATTGAGTCCAAAGGGGTTAAGTCTGTCCGTGCTCGCGTGACCAATATCATTGATGAATTGCCAGAAAAAATCACGGTTGAAGAATTCCGCGACCTCTTGCTTGATTACATGAAAAAAGAGTACCCTCAAATGACCGAATATGTCCTGTCTAATGAGGAAATTGCTCAAATCAAAGAAAACAAGGCCAAGAAATTTGCCAACTGGGATTGGAACTATGGAAAATCGCCAGACTACAATATCAAGCGTGGTACCAAATTCCCAAGCGGCAAGGTCGAAATCTATGCCAATGTGGTTAATTCTAAAATTGAAGACATCAAAATTTACGGCGACTTCTTTGGTATCGAGGATGTGGCAGCGGTAGAAGATGTGCTGCGCGGCCAAAAATACGAGCGCGAAGACGTGCTAGCAGCGCTTGAACAAATAGATATTAGTCGCTATTTTGCAGGGATTAGCAAGGAAGAAATCGCTCAAGCAATTGTAGAATAAAATTAAAACCAAGTTCTGCAGAACTTGGTTTTAATCTATTTCTTATGATAAAATAAGAGTATAGACAAAAATAAAGAGGTGTCAAAATGGCTAGAACAGTATTAATTACAGGCGCGACAAGTGGAATTGGACGCGCAACTGCTAACGCTTTCGCTAAGAATGGCGACAATCTTATCATTCTTGGACGGAGAAAAAACTTGTTATCAGAAGCAAAAGCAGAGTTGGAAAACTCCTATAAAATTCAGGTGGCGACTTACGTACTAGATGTAACACAGCGTAAGCAGTCAGAGCTGGTAATTGCAACTATTTTGGAAGAACAGCCAATGATTGATATTTTAGTTAATAATGCAGGTCTGGCGCTTGATTTAGAAAAATTTCAAAACTATTCATTGGCAGATGTAGACCAAATGATTGATACCAATATCAAGGGACTATTATATGTTAGTCGTTTAATTCTACCACATATGGTAGCTCACAATCAAGGGCACATCATCAATATTGGCTCAACTGCTGGTATCGCTGCTTATGCTGGAGCGGCAGTTTATTGTGCAACCAAAGCAGCAGTAAAAGTCTTGAGTGATGGTATGCGAATTGATACTATTGACACAAATATTAAGATAACGACTATCCAGCCCGGCATTGTTGAGACAGATTTTAGCACTGTACGTTTTCACGGAGACAAAGAACGAGCAGCGCAGGTTTATAAAGGTGTCGAAGCACTCAAATCACAGGACATTGCTGATGTCATTCTTTACGTAGCCAATCAGCCACAGCATGTACAGATTTCAGATGTGACCATTATGGCAACACAGCAAGCAACAGGCTCTATGATTTTCCGAACGAATGACTAGAACTAGCAGATTTTATAGAAAATATTAGATTAGAATAAAAACATGAATGACCTTATTTTTAATCCTTACATTGCCAAAGAAAAACCAAACAACAAGGACGTTTGCCCTTTTTGCGCTAAAGATAATCTGGGCAAAATTTTAGATCAAACAAAAAATTTCCTCTGGCTAGAAAATAAGTATCCAACACTAGAAGATACCTATCAAACACTTATCATTGAGAGCGAGGAACATCTGGGAGATGTATCAACTTATAGCGATTGTTATGTCACCGAACTCTTTCATTATGCGATTGAAAAATGGCAAGAGATCATTGAAACAGGACAGTATAAAAGCGTTGTACTTTTCAAAAATTTTGGTCCCTTGTCTGGCGGCAGCCTTCGTCATCCACACATGCAAATTGTTGGAATGAAAACCATTGATGCCTATGAAGAATTAAAAGAACAGCACTTTGCTGGACTAGAAGTAGTAGCAGAAAGTGAGAGCAGTGCTGCTTTCAATCTATCGCTCTCTCCCATCATGGGCTATTCAGAATTTAATATTCGTGCCTCAAAAGAGCGGATTGACCTCCTAGCTCTCATGACGAAGCAGGTTACTCATTTTCTTTTGACCGACTACTTCAACGGTCGTTGTCAATCTTATAACCTCTTTTTCTACCAATGGAAGGGACAGTATATTTGCAAAGTGGTACCACGTTTTATAGCTTCACCCTACTTTTTAGGTTATAAGATTCCCCAAAGGCATAGTATAGAACGCTTGGAGGAGATTAAGAGAGAGTTTCTTATTTATCAACAAAATTATACATAAAATAAATTATGTAATAATATATAAATAAAAATAAGTTTCTCAAACATTTTTACTAATTACCTACAAATTATCCAAGGCATTCTTTTGTTCATCATTGACGATATGGGTGTAGAGGTCGGTGACTTGGGTGCTGGCATGGCCTAGCTGGTGGCTGACCAAAACTTGCGATTTGGTGGCGTCATAGAGGCGTGTAGCAAGTGTATGCCGTAGTTTGTGGGGTGTGACCCGTATTTTGAATTCTTGCGAGTATTTAGCCACCATTTTCTCAATGCTAGAAGCATCAATTCTATTGGGCTTGCCACGGTATTCGCTCAAAAAGAGAGCAATATCGGTCTTTTCTGTCTTGTAACGCTTGTCACGGATACTCAAATAAGACTCTAGATAGGGTCTGGCAAAAGCGGCGACATTGACTGAATCGCGCTTTCCACCCTTACGAGTGACCTCGATAATCATCATCTTGAGATTGAGGTCCTTTAAATCCAGATTGACCGCTTCAGACAAACGGACACCAGAGGCCAGCAGAAGAGCGATAATTGCCAAATCTCGTTCTTTATTCTTGTTAAAAGAAGAGAGGGCGCGATTGGATAGCGTTTTAGGGTATTCGTCCTCAATATAGGTCAGAAAACCTTCCGTTTCATCGCCTAAAAAGAGCTTTTGTTTGATATTTTCCGCCCGAGCAGCCAGAGTTTCCTTTTTCTTTTTAGTAGCAACCTTTTTCATGACATTGCGATAAAAATAGGGCTCGCCTTGCTCGTTTTCAACTTCCTCGGTCAAGTATTTATAAAGGCTGGATAGAGCAGAAAGTGTACGGTTAATGGTCATCTGCGATACACCATTTTGCGTTGTATTGGCATTGAGCAGAGGGCGCTCGCGCAGATAAAGGATAAAAGATTCCATATCTTTTTTGCTCATATTTTCCAAAACAGAGAGCGGAATTTCAGCAATTTGCGAAGCGTCCGAAATCCCTGAGTCTAAAATCCAGTCAAAAAAGCGATTGTATTCCTTGAGGTATTCGTACAAGGTCGTGAAACTGTAAGGGATGGCCAATTTTGATTGGTAGTATTCCAGAACATACCAAGGCATGATGACCTTCAGTTTTTCAATTCGTTCGAGTAGCAATTCACGTCTCATTGTTTTTCTCCATTTCTCTTAATAGTAGTATAGCATATCTAGATATATTTTTCAAGAAAATTATAGTTTTTCGGAAAGATGATATAGGGGAATCTCTCTTTATTGTTTTATTTGAAATAGGCGCTTTTTCCTGATATAATGAACTATCTGAAAGGATTTGATATGAACAATTCACCAACTTCTAATCTGAAACTTGCTGAACGTGGCGCTATTTTATCCATCGTGGTTTATATAGTTTTATCTGTCGCGAAAATCTCAATCGGTAATCTTCTTGATTCCTCCAGTTTGACGGCTGACGGTTTTAACAATGTTTCAGATATTGTTGCAAATATTGCAGTTCTTATTGGACTTCGCATGGCTCGTAAACCTGCCGATACCGATCATAAATTTGGTCATTGGAAAATTGAAGACTTAGCTAGTTTGATTACCTCTTTCATCATGTTCTATGTCGGATTTGATGTGCTTATTGATACCATTCAAAAAATTATGACCAATCAAAAGACAATTATTGACCCGTTGGGAGCTTTTGTTGGTTTAATCTCAGCCTTTATCATGGTTGTGGTTTATGCTTACAATAAACGTTTAGCGAAGAAAGTTCACTCCAAAGCCCTAGATGCTGCAGCCAAGGATAATTTATCTGACGCTGTAACTTCTTTAGGTACAACTATTGCAATTCTTGCCAGTGCCTTAAATTTTCCCATCGTTGATAAGATTGTCGCTGTTATCATCACCTTTTTCATTTTAAAAACAGCCTATGAGATTTTCATGGAAAGCTCCTTTAGTTTATCTGACGGTTTTGATGAAAATCTATTAAAGGATTATGAGAAAGCCATTCTAGAGCTTCCTAAAATCACTAAAGTTAAGTCACAACGTGGGCGGACTTACGGCAGCAATATTTATCTTGATATTATTCTTGAAATGAATCCTGATCTTTCAGTTTACGAAAGCCATGAGGTTACAGAGCAAGTTGAGCAACTTTTGAAGGATAAATTTGATGTTTTTGATATTGATATCCATGTTGAGCCTGCTATTATTGATGAAGATGAAATTTTTGAAAACATCTATAATAAGCTCTATCGCTATGAATTAGAGATGATCCAAGGGCAAGGAAATACTGATTATTTCTCTCCAGAAATTTGCTATTTAACGATGAATGGGGAGGAAAAAAGTTTTGAAGAGTTACTTGAATCAAATTTTTCTTCCACAAGCCCTTCTGCTGTCGTATCAAATTTTTCTGTCATGCAAATTAGTCAGAAAACAATGTTGGTTCGTTACCAACTAAATCATGTTTTGTATGCAAATATCTGGCGACGTCATGAAACTTGGCAGCTTATTTTTCACCAGGAAAGCAAAATCACTGAGTCTTAATGAAGACTCAGTGATTATTTTTGGCTCTATAATTTCTGTAGTGGGTAAAATCACTTTAGGGATTATGGAGCTTATTTTGTTGTAGAAAAAAAGTCCCATATGACCTATAATGAAAAGCGACCAAACCATCATTAGAAAGACTCATATGGAACAATTAAATTTTATCACAAACTTACTGGAAATCAAAGACCCTAACATTACGATTTTGGATGTTCTAGATGCTGGAACGCATAAAGAAATCATCGCGAAGTTGGATTATTCTGCTCCTAAATGCCCTCACTGCCAAGGACAAATGGCTAAATATGACTTTCAAAAAGAATCGAAAATCCCCTATTTAGAGTGTGCGGGATACAAGACTATGATTCGATTGAGAAAACGCCGTTTCCGCTGTAAAGTCTGTCGGAAAGTAGCTGTCGCTGAGACT
>NZ_KB904375.1 GCF_000380065.1 Streptococcus massiliensis DSM 18628
TTTCGCTCAACGCAAGATTGATGTGGAACCTGTCTTTGGGCAGATAAAGGCTTGTTTGGGTTACAAGAGATGTAATCTGAGAGGGAAGCGTCAAGTGAGAATTGACATGGGATTGGTACTTATGGCCAATAACCTCCTAAAATACAATAAGAGAACGACTCAAAATTAAAAAGCTAGAGTTCCGCAATTGGGAAGCTCTAGCTTTTTTTGTGGCTGAGAATTATTTTGTCCCAGGCTCTTCAAAAAGAGGGAACTAGAGAGGTTGGGCGGCAAGTAGCATACTACAATCTTGATATGATTTTAGCGGTGGGCTATCGAGTTCGTTCTTCTCGCGGTGTACAGTTTCGGCACTATGCTTCAACGGTCTTGAAAGACTACCTCATTAAAGGTTTTGCCATGGATGATGAGCGCTTGAAAAATCTTGGTGGAGGCTCTTATTTTAAAGAATTACTGGAACGGATTCGAGATATTCGCTCGAGTGAGAAAGTATTTTATCGCCAAGTGTTAGACTTGTTTGCGACTTCAAGTGATTATGATAGTCAATCGCTAGAAGCCAAGCACTTCTTTGCAACGGTGCAAAACAAAATGCACTATGCTATTCATCATCAAACAGCGAGTGAGTTGGTCTATGGTCGTATAGATAGTGATAAGGAATTTCTAGGACTCACGACCTTTAAGGGAGAACTACCCACTCTAAGAGAAGCTAAAGTCGCTAAAAACTATTTATCAGAAAAAGAGCTCCGCAGCCTTAATCAGCTGGTGTCAGGGTATTTGGACTTTGCAGAAAGACAGGCTGAGCGGAAGCAAATCATGACCATGGCTGACTGGGTGGAGCATGTGGATCGGATTCTCTTAGCGACAGGTGAGGATTTGCTCCCTGGAAATGGCAGTATTTCACAAAAGCAAATGTCTGAAAAGGTAGAAGCAGAATATAAGCGCTATCAAAGCAAAACGCTCAGTCAAGTCGAAAAAGACTATCTAACTGAAATCAAGCAACTAGAAGATTTTGCAAAGAAAGGAGGAGAAGAATGAACCTATTAGAAGAAATCCAGAATGCCCCAGTTGAGTGGAAAGAACTGGGGGAGGTGTGTGAGATAAAGAAAGGAAAACAGTTAAATAAAACTTTGTTAATAGAAGACGGTCTATACCCTGCCTACAATGGAGGAAAAACATATTCTGGACGAACTAACGAATATAATGTGAAAGAAAATACAATAATTATAAGTCAAGGCGGAGCTTCGGCTGGATTTGTAAATTTTGTTGAAACAAAATTCTGGGCAAATGCTCACTGCTATTTTGTTGTTCCAAATAGTGATATTGTATTAAATAGATATTTATACCATTTTTTAAAAATGAACCAGGGATACCTAATGGAATCTCAACATGGTTCAGGAATTCCTGCTTTAAAACAGGATAAAATTTTAAAGATAGAAATCCCAATTCCTGATAAAAAAATCCAAGAAAAAATCGTGCAAACACTTGACAAATTCACCGATTATGTTACAGAATTGACCTCAGAATTGACCTCAGAATTGACCTCAGAATTGACCTTACGCCAAAAGCAATATTCTTATTTCAGAGATTATCTGCTGAACTTTGAGGAAGATTCTTATAAAGTTGAGTGGAAGAGCTTGGGGGAGGTTTGTGAGATTATTCGAGGCAATGGACTTCAGAAAAAAGATTTTGTAGAGGAAGGAATTCCTTGTATTCATTACGGTCAAATTTATACATATTATGGAATGACTACGAGTAGCACTAAATCTTTTGTTAATGAATATACTGCAAAAAAATTAAAAAAAGCAATTTTGGGTGATATTATTGTTGCAACAACTAGTGAAAATATAACTGATGTGGGCAAAACTCTTGTATGGGAAGGTGAACAGGAGGTATGTTTTGGGGGGCACTCTTGTGTTTTGCGAACACAGCAAAACTCTCGCTATTTAAGCTATTTTATGAGTTCATCTTCTTTTCAAAAGCAAAAAGAAAAACAAGTTGTAGGTACTAAAGTCATTGAGCTTTATCCTAAGAATTTAGCGAAAATTTTAGTCCCAATCCCCCCTCTCTCCATCCAAGAAAAAATTGTGCATGTTCTGGATAACTTTGACACGGTTTGTAATGATTTGAATATCGGACTGCCCAAGGAGATTGAGCTGCGTCAAAAACAATACGAATATTTTCGCGATCAGCTCTTGACATACACAGCCGAAGGCGTGTACACTGACAGTACAGTACAGACAAGACCTAATTAGGCTCTTATGGTATGTCTTTGGACCGATAAAGGTAAAACTTGGAGCTATTTCAGAATTATCTCGTGGGAAACGAGTGGTGAAAAATCAATTATCTGAAGGCGGATCTTATCCTGTTTACCAAAATAGCTTAACTCCGTTAGGATTTTATACTGAGTTCAACAGACGTGCAAACCAGTCCATCGTTATTTGTGCAGGTGCAGCAGGTGAGGTGGCATTTATTGGCACAGAGTTTTGGGCTGCGGACGATGTTTATACAATGGATACAGGAGTAGAATTAGTAGATAAATTTCTATATTATGTATTACTTAGTAAACAGTACATTATCAAATCAAAAGTTAGAAAGGCCAGCATTCCTCGTCTTTCAAAAAACTATTTGGAGAATATAGAATTTTATCTCCCATCTCTTGAGGAGCAGCTCCACATAGTCTCTGTCTTAGACAAATTCGATACGCTTACATCAGACTTATCACAAGGGTTACCAAAGGAAATTGCTCTCCGTCAGAAACAGTATGAGTATTTTCGCGATCAGCTTTTAAAATTTAAATCATAAAAACAAGGAGTAATTATGTCAGAAGTAAAGGAAACTGTTCCAATTATTGAATCAAATCATTTTATTGTTTTAGAGAATTATACTAAGGCGGAGCAAGCTGGGAGTTATCAGACAGAGGCAGAGTTAGAAAAAGAGTTGATTGCAGATTTAGAGGCTCAAGGCTACGAATATTTGAATTATCTAAGGACTCACGATGCTTTACTAGCGAATTTACGTGAGCAGATCCAAGGCTTAAACCGTGTGACATTTACAGATGCAGAATGGTTAAGGTTATTAGATGAATATCTGAATAAACCTAGTGAAAATATAATTGAGCGTACGCGTAAACTGCATGATGACCATGTCTATGACTTTATTTTTGATGATGGTCATATCCAAAATATCTACCTACTTGATAAAAAGAATATTGCCCGCAATAAAGTGCAGGTTATCAATCAGTTAAGTCAGGTCGGGAGCAGCCCCAACCGCTACGATGTGACGATTTTAGTGAATGGTTTGCCTCTGGTTCAAATAGAGTTGAAAAAACGTGGTCGTTCTATTCGCGAGGCTTTTAATCAGGTTCATCGCTATAGTAAGGAGAGTTTTAACGAGGCTTCATCTTTATATAAGTATTTGCAAATCTTTATTATTTCTAATGGCACGGATAGTCGCTATTTTGCCAATACTACCAAACGTGATAAAAATTCCTTTGATTTCACCATGAACTGGTCTTTAAAAAACAACGACCCCATTAAGGATTTGAAAGATTTTACTAGAACATTTCTGGATAAAAAGACTTTACTGAATGTTTTAATTAACTACTCAGTCTTTGATACGAGCGATACTCTCTTGATTATGCGCCCTTATCAAATTGCTGCGACAGAGCGGATTATTTGGAAAATAAAAAGTTCTATTAATACTAAACTCAAGAGTGGTCGTGATACGAGTGGTTATATCTGGCATACAACAGGTTCAGGCAAGACTTTGACCAGCTTTAAAGCTGCCCGCCTAGCCACCGAAATGGACGAGGTAGATAAGGTTTTTTTGTCGTTGATAGGAAAGATTTGGACTATCAAACGATGAAAGAATATCAGCGTTTTTCACCTGAATCAGTTAACGGCTCCAACAGTACCGCCGGCTTGATACGAAACATTGAAAAAAATGATCATAAAATTATTGTAACAACCATTCAGAAGCTCAATCATTTTATGAGTAAGGTGAAAGAGCATGAAGTTTACCAAAAGCAGGTTGTATTTATCTTTGATGAGTGTCATAGGTCTCAGTTTGGAGAAGCTCAGAAAAATCTCCGTAAAAGATTTAAAAAATACTGTCAATTCGGTTTTACAGGAACACCAATAAAGGAGAAGAATGCTATTGGTTCAGAGACGACAGCCTCAGTGTTTGGAGAAGAGCTGCATGCTTATGTCTTAACCGATGCTATTCGGGACCAAAAAGTTTTGAAATTCATGGTCGACTATAATGATGTGCGCCCTCAATTCGCAAGTTTTGAAAAAGAGCAGGATCTTGATAAGTTGTCGGCTGCGGAAAACAAAGAAGCCTTTCTCAGCCCTGCCCGGATTTCGGAGATTGCTCGCTATATTTTAAACGTTTTTGATACAAAGACACATAGAAAAAATACTGGAAAGGGTTTTAATGCCATGTTTGCTGTGTCGAGTGTTGATGCAGCAAAAGCCTATTATACAGAATTACGAGAACAACAATCAAATCGCAATAAACCCTTAAAAATAGCAACTATTTTTTCATTCGCTGCTAATGAAGAACAAGCAGCTCTGGGTGAGATTTCAGATGAAGATTTTTCGCCAACCAATATGAAAGATTTAAGCAGCAAGGAATTTTTGAGCCAGTGCATTGCTGACTATAATGATATGTTCGGTACAAATTTTTCCATAAACGGGAAAGAGTTTCAAAACTATTATCGCGACTTGGCAAAGAGAGTTAAGGATAGACAGGTCGATTTACTCATTGTAGTTGGAATGTTTTTGACAGGATTTGATGCTCCTACTTTAAATACCTTGTTTGTTGACAAGAATTTGCGTTATCATGGTCTGATACAAGCCTTTTCGCGAACAAATCGTATTTATGATGCAACTAAATCTTTTGGCAATATCGTTACTTTTCGTGATTTAGAGCAAGCTACAACGGATGCGATTAAACTGTTTGGTAAGTCGGAGACGGCTGAAATTTTATTGGAGCGTCAGTATAGTGACTATATGGAGGGTTATCTAGACGCTGGTGAGGAAAGAAAAGGGTATTTAGCAGTTGTTCAAGAATTGCAAGAAAAATATCCAGAACCGGACAAAATTATTAAAGAAAGCGAAAAGAGAGATTTTGTTCGCTTGTTTGGGGAATTTTTGAAATTAGATAATATTCTACAAAATTATGATGATTTTATGAGATTGCAGGCATTACAGACGGTTGATTTTGATGATGAGGTTGAAATAGCAGAGTTCAAAGAACGTTACTATGTAGATGATGAGACCCTTGAGGAATTATCTAAACTCACGATTCCAACAGCTAGAGAAATTCAGGACTATCGCTCTGTTTACAATGATATTCGCGAGTGGGCTATTAGAGAAAAGCAAAACAAAGAAGACGAAAAATCAGAGATTGATTGGAACGCAGTTACTTTTGAAGTTGAGTTATTGAAATCTCAAGAAATCAATTTAGAGTATATCCTCGGGTTGATTTTTGAGACAAGTAAAAAAGTGTCTGATAAAGATGCTTTGATTGAAGAAATCACTCGAACAATTCGTGCAAGTATCGGCAACCGTGCTAAGGAACCCCTTATTATTGATTTTATCCATCATACCAATCTTGATGAGATTGTTGATCGAACAGATATTATTGAAAAATTCTTTATTTTTGCTCAAAAGAAGCAGAAAAAAGCAGTAGTTGATCTTATTCAAGAAGAAAATTTGAATGAGGAAAGCGCAAAGCGCTATATAGCGACTTCTCTGAAAAGAGAATATGCAAGTGACAATGGGAATGCCTTAAATGAAACTCTACCTAAAATGAGCCCTTTAAACCCCGCTTATCATACCAAGAAAGAAACAGTGTTCAAAAAAATTAGCGAGCTAGTTGAGAAATTCAAGGGTGTCGGTGGAGAATTATAATAAGGTAGGTCGATGCGACCTACCTTTATCTTCTAACTGATTGTGCCATTTTGAAATAGGTGTGGCGTTTGCCCTTGACAGCAATGCTGAGGGCAGTGATGTTTTCTGGGATAGGCATACGTCCGTAACCGCCGTCTCCGATATGATGGAGGTCAAAACCTGCACGCTTGTTGGAAAGGGCGATACTACGAATGGTGTCTTCGTCTGCGCTTTCTTGACTAGTGCCAATACTAGCGAGAGTCAAGCCTCCTAGTTGATGAATAGCTTGTATGGCTTGGTGGGCGAGTTCTTCTGTGACTCCAGGAACTGTTCCAGGTGCAGGAATCAGAACACCATCTGCGCCTTGTTTAATATAATCAGTCAGAGTCTTGATTTGTAGCAAATCTTCCTTGACGCCAGCGCCGTGCATTTTCCCTGCGAAAATTAAGCCACCAAAGTACTCTTTTGCAAGTGGAATGGCTTCAAGAATAGACTGAACGGTGACACCGGTAGCAGGATTTCCAGTCAGGAGGATAAAGTCAACGCCGAGCTTGCGAGCGCGTATCAAACTCTCTGGGTTCAGGCAACGCCCAGCGGGCAGTGAGATTTGCTCTTCTAAGAGTTTTCCCGTCTGGTCAACAGGTTCGAGGTTGATTCCGATGGGACGCCCAGTCAAGCATTTGAGCTCAGCAATGGGATTTTCAGCAGTGAAAGAATGGATCTCCTTGGTAAAGACATCAAATTCGTTTAGAATGATAAGATCTGCTCCAAAAGCTGCCATGACCTCGGCATTGGTGACCCCTTCAAGAAGCGGTGCAGCAGTCACGACAGTTTCTGCGACGATGGTTCGCCCTTCACTGGCTTCAATAGCCTGTTTAAACTCGTCTTTTGTAAACTGCTCAAAATCACTAGGGTAGCAAGAAATAATGCGTTTCATAAAAATCCTTTCGTTGGTAAACGTTTTCTTATATTGTAACATATTCATATTATTTTTAAGAATTTTCCAATCATATTAGTAGGATTTTTTGGAAAAAATATGAGAAAATAGAAAGAAGAAAGAGAGGATAGGAAAATGGCAGAAATATATTTAGCAGGTGGTTGTTTTTGGGGTCTAGAAGAATATTTTTCACGGATTGATGGAGTCCTTGAGACCAGTGTTGGTTATGCTAATGGCAAGGTAGAGACGACTAATTATCAACTCATCAAGGAAACAGACCATGCAGAGACGATTCGAGTCCTTTATGATGCGGAAAAAATCAGTCTGCGTTCGATATTGCTTTATTATTTTAGAGTGATTGATCCCTTGTCAGTCAATCGGCAAGGCAATGATCGTGGACGGCAGTATCGGACAGGGATTTACTACACAAATGAGGTGGATTTGCCGATCATTGAGCAGGTCATGGCAGAGCAGAGTCAGCATTTTGGGCAAACTCTAGCGGTTGAAGTGGAGCCTCTGCGCCACTATGTTCTAGCAGAAGATTATCATCAAGATTATCTCAAGAAAAATCCTAATGGTTACTGTCATATCAATGTTTCGGATGCTGATCAGCCTTTAATTGACCCAGCGGATTTTACAAAGCCGAGCGATGAAGAATTGCAAGTGAGCTTGAGCAAGGAGAGTTATCAAGTGACTCAGAAAAATGCTACAGAAGCCCCTTTTAGCAATGCCTATCATGCTCAATTTGAGTCTGGGATCTATGTAGACATAACTACTGGTGAGCCCCTTTTTGTGGCAGACGATAAGTTTGAGTCGGGTTGTGGCTGGCCGAGTTTCAGCCGTCCCATTGCCAAAGATGTCCTCCAATATCGTCAAGATAACAGTCATGGTATGCGTAGGATTGAAGTGCGGAGTCGTGTAGGAGATGCCCATCTAGGACACGTTTTTGAGGATGGTCCGAAAGAAAGTGGTGGTTTGCGCTACTGTATCAATTCTGCGGCACTGGAATTTATCCCTAAAGACAAAATGGTAGAGCGCGGCTATGGCAATTTATTAGAGCTGGTCTAAATCATCAAAAAATTATTTCAGAAAGGATAACCTGCAATTTTTGTTAAAGGAATTCTGATAACTATAGGCTGTTAAAATGGGAAATTCATCTTACCGGATGAAAAATCAACTTTTATATCTATCTTGAAATAATTAAAACACCTCCTTTTCTAGTCAACTAGATCCAGCGGAGGTGTTTCTTTTTTTGATATATTCCAATTTAGCCTGACGATTTTTCTTTTTAAATAGAGCTTCCGCGCTCATGGCGCTGGATTTATCAGGAAATTCTTCATAATAATAAAGAGTAACAGGGAGGCGAGCACGGGTGTACTTTGCTCCCTTGCCCCTGTTATGAGTAGCAATTCGCCGTTCCAAATCGGTTGTATAGCCAGTATAGAGACTTTCATCGGCACATTTGAGGACGTACATATAATATTTAGTTTCCATAGTATATCTCATGAATCTCTGGAGTGTAAGAACCATCTTCCTTGTGGATAAAGAGTGGCGGTAGAATTTTTAAACCGTCTCTAGAACCGTCTTTAATTCCTTCAATTAGGAGCATATTAGCATCTTTGCCTATTTTGGGGTAAACAAATTGGATTCGCTTAGGAGCGATTTTAAAGGCTTCCATGGTGTCAATAATATCTAAAAAACGATCAGGTCTGTGCACCATGGCGATACGACCGTTAGATTTAAGAACTTGCTGGGAGACACGAAAGATTTCTTCGAGATTGGTTGTAATTTCATGCCGCGCCAAAAGGTAATACTCACTCTTGTTTTTATTAGAAGTTTTGCTATTTTTAAAATAGGGCGGATTGCAGAGAATAAGATCTACCTTACTACCGTGGATGAGTTGAGGCAAGCGTTTGAGATCATCGTGAAGGACATGGACTTGGTGACCGAGCTTGTTTATCTGAACCGAACGTGAGGCCATGTCAGCCAAACGTTCTTGAATCTCAACAGCGAGAATTTTTGCACCTGTGCGCGTGCTAGCAAACAGCCCTACAGCCCCATTTCCAGCACAAAGGTCAATAATGAGACCTTTACTCGGAAGTTTTGGAAAGCGTGAGAGCAAGACGCTATCAACAGAATAGCTGAAAACCTCACGGTTTTGGATAATTTGGACATCGGTCGAAAAGAGTTGATCGAGACGTTCACCGTCTTTTAATAGTGGATGTGTCATGCCTCTATTATAGCACGAAAGCCTTCTTGCGCCTAATGATTTGAGAGAAGAACCAGAAAAAATTATGATAGGATATCAAATGAAAAGATCACCACAAGGGTGACCTTCTTATCTATACTAATTTTTCTTCTGCTTGTCTTTTATAAATCCAAATGCTGGACCAGATGAAGAGAATAGTGAAAATAACCATCAGTCCCAGATAGAGCGGGAGAGTCGTAGCATTGAGCGTGGAAATTTCAATCAATTTTTGTAATACGAGAGCTGAAGCAAAGAAACCACCTACTGACCAAATGATAAGAAAAATTCGCCAAAGGTTGAGTGGCAGACAAGCCCTGATGACAGACAGAAAACTAATAGACCCCAGCAAATAGTAGCTTAGAGTAGAAATGTCGCTTGCTGACCAACCGTGAATCCCACCCCAGATTCGTACGATAAGAACACTTGCTATAATCATGAGTGCGCTTGGGAACGCTCGAATAAAGGATTTCTTGAGGAAGCGTGGCTCCACTGGATTGATATTACGCTCGAAGGTCAAAATAAATGGTGGGAAGCCTTCGACAAATTGGTCAATAAGTGTAATTTGAATAGGGATAAATGGAAAAATCAAGAGCCAATCCGCCTTGAAAAGTAGGACGCTAGCGATACAAATAATCGTCAGAATAAATGAGTAAATCGTCTTAATCAAAAAGATCGGAGCAATCCGCGCAATGTTATTGACAACGCGCCGTCCTTCAAAGAGGATTTCAGGAACGTCATTAAAGTCAGAATTCAGTAAGACGATGTTGGCAATTTGCCGTGTGGCAGGATCACCTTCTGCCATGACAATAGAGCAATCCGCCTCACGCAGTGCAAGGATATCATTGACTCCATCACCGGTCATGGCTGTGGTATGCCCGGCTGCTTTTAGGGTCTGGATCAATAGTTTCTTTTGATGTGGAGAAACTCGACCAAAAATAGCTGTTTTTTCGGTTATCTCAACAAGCTTTTCATCTGTTAGATTGGAACAATCTACATAGTTTTGATAGTCAGCAAAACCTGCTTTAGCTGCAACATTTGAGACGGTCACAGGATTGTCCCCAGAAATGATTTTTAAGTTAATACCTTGCGAACGCAAGTACTCCAAGGTTTCAGATGCACCATCACGGATAGGATCAGTGATTTCAAGGATGGCAAGAGCTACTAAGTCTGTTGGAAGTTTAGGATGTTTATGGTCAAGCTCGGTCTGACTAAGAGCAAGGGCTAGTACACGAGAACCACGCTCTTGCGCTTCAAAAACGACCTCTGGCGTTTTTGCAAGTAAGAAATCTGTTGCGCCCAAATAAACTGTTCCTAGTCCAGAAAGCTCCATGGCTCCCCATTTACGGTCACTTGAAAAAGGCATGACAACACCGGCAGTGTAATTGTGCTCAACTCGGTCATATTTGTGGCGGATAGCCTGAGCTGTAGGGTTTTTATCATCACTATACTGGCTATAGGCTGCAAGGATTTGAGCTAATTGTTCATTGGTAAAAGTAGTGTTGAGTGAAAAAAGTCCATCAACTTTCATCTTGCCTTCAGTGATAGTACCTGTTTTATCCAAGCATAGAGTGTCTACTCGAGCAAGAGTCTCAACTGAATACATTTCCTGTACCAAGACCTTGCGCATGCCGAGTTTGATGACGGCAGTTAAGAGAGAGGTGATGGTTAAAAGTGCAATTCCTTTAGGAAGCATGCCCAAAAGTGCTGTTGAAGAATTGATAACAGAATCCTTGACAGGAAGCATTTTGATAAATAAAGCTTCACAAAACAAAGCAATTCCAAAGGGGATAATAATTTTCCCAGTAAAACCAGCAATTCTATCTAGCGATTTTAGAATTTGAGATTGGATTGGCTTAACTGTTTTGGCTTCCTGCATTAGTTTAGTGGCATAGTTATCAGCACCCACGTGTGTAACTTCAGCAAGGACTTTTCCGCTAGCTAGAAAAGCGCCAGACATTAGCTCGCTTTCAGCTTCTTTCAGTACTAGGTCGCTTTCGCCAGTCAACATAGCTTCATTAGCTTCAGCCACACCTTCAAGAACACGGGCATCAGAAGGAATCTGGTCGCCTGCTGAAAGTTGAATGATGTCACCTAAAACCAAGGCTTCAGGATCAAGTTGCTGGAAGGAGCCGTCACGCAAAACTGCCACTTTTTCCTTAGCGATGAGATTAAGTTTGTCAACCATATGCTTGGCACGAAGTTCCGTGATGATTCCTGTCAGCGCATTAAAACTGATGACCGCAAAAAAGACCATATTGGTCCATGCCTGTACTAAAGCCAGAGCAACGGCAATGACAAAGTTTAGAAAGTTAAATAGGGTAAAGACATTCCGTTTAATGATATCCCAAGTGCTGGTACTCGCATTGGTTTTAAAATTATTCACTTGTCCTTGTGCAATTCGTTCTTTGACCTGACTAGCCGTCAAGCCCTTGTAAGACTTATTTGTATTCATAAGTCTATCCTAACATATTTTCTCAGAAAATACTAACCTCTTCCTTGAAAAAGGACGGTTTGTTGGGTTATAATAAATAAATAACTTGATGAAGTCAAAAAAGAGGAGAAATCATGTTTTACACTTATTTACGTGGTTTGGTAACGGCAGTGCTTTGGGCTCTAAATGGTAATGCCCATTATCACCATACAGAAAAGATTCTTGATCCAGAGGAGAACTATATTTTAGTTGCACCACACCGCACCTGGTGGGATCCAGTTTATATGGCTTATGCGACACGTCCTAAACAGTTTATCTTTATGGCGAAAAAGGAGCTTTTTAATAATCGTATTTTTGGTTGGTGGATTCGTATGTGTGGTGCTTTTCCAATCGATCGTGAAAATCCCGGAGCAGACACTATACGTTATCCAGTCAAACAATTAAAATCTAGTAATCGTTCTTTGGTCATGTTTCCAAGTGGTAGCCGTCATTCTAGCGATGTTAAAGGGGGCGTAGCTGTCATTGCCAAGATGGCTAAGGTACGAATCATGCCGGCAGTTTATCTTGGACCAATGACGCTCAAGGGTTTACTAAAACGTGAACGGATTGATATGAATTTTGGGAATCCGATTGATGTATCTGACATTAAGCGGATGAACGATGAAGGGATTGCTGAAGTTGCACATCGTATCCAAACAGAGTTTGACCGTTTAGATGCTGAGGCAAGCTTGGTTCATACCAATAAAAGACCAAATATCTTGCTCAGCCTTTTAGGTTATCTGTCACTCATTCCGGTCGCAGTCGTTCTTATCTGTACCCTGATTTTTAGCTACTGCGCTAGCTTTGTTTGGGATCCGGATGAACATAGAAAATAGTAGAGGAGCTATTTTACTAGCTCTTTTTTAGTTCGTCAATTGCAAAAAATATTGCGAAGTTTTAAAAGCTTTAAGTTAAAAATGATATAATAGGGAAAATGATGAGAAGGAATGAAGTATGAAAGACAAAATCTATGGTCCTTATGCGGAGTATTTACCGCTGATTTTGGAGGACATCAGCCAGCGGATAAAAGCCGCCAATCAAGCTCAGAAAGAAGAAACGGGGCATAAGCTCTTTGAGCATTTTATTGCGCGGGTCAAGGCGGCCGATAGTATGCTGGAAAAGTGCCAACGCAAGAATTTGGACGAGACGCCTGAGTCCGCTCTCAAAAAAATCCGCGACGCTATCGGCATTCGGATTGTCTGCGGTTTCATTGACGATATTTACCAGACGATTGAGGTCATCCGCGACTTGGAGGGTTGCCGCATTGTGGCGGAAAAAGACTATATCCAAACGGCCAAGCCCAATGGCTACCGCTCCTATCATTTGATTGTTGAGGTGGAGACGCCTTATGAGGATTGTCTGGGCAATCAACCGGGGCATTATTTCGTCGAAATCCAGCTGCGGACGATTGCCATGGATTCTTGGGCTAGCTTGGAACACCAGATGAAATACAAGCATGAAATCAAGGATAGCAAGCGGATTGTGCGAGAATTAAAGCGCTGCGCTGATGAATTGGCTTCTTGCGATGTGACCATGCAGACCATTCGTAATTTGATTCGAGAAAGTGAGTAAACAATGAAAATACTATTAGAAGAAGACGAGGAGCAATTATCTCGCGTCTTGACCGCTGCCATGCAGCACGAAGGCTACGAGGTTGACGCGGTTTATGACGGGCAAGCGGCTGTGGAGCATTCCAAGCAGGCGGCTTACGATGTCATGATTTTGGATATTATGATGCCTGTGAAGACAGGGATTGAAGCCTTGAAAGAAATCCGTCAGTCGGGCAACAAGACCCATATCATCATGCTGACGGCCATGTCAGAAATTGATGACCGCGTGACAGGGTTGGATGCGGGAGCGGACGATTATTTGACCAAGCCTTTCTCGCTCAAGGAACTTCTGGCGCGCCTGCGTTCGATGTCGCGGCGTGTAGAAACTTTCACGCCCAATCTCTTACAGGTCGGGCAGACCAGCCTCAATGTCGGTGAGCACGAGCTGGCTAGCTCTAACTCCATTCGCCTGGCGGGCAAGGAATCCAAAATGATGGAATTTTTAATGCTTAATAATGGTAAAGAATTGTCCACGCAGGAGCTTTTCAGGCATGTCTGGTCGGGCGAGACAGACCAAGAAATTGACGAGGGCTTTGTCTGGATTTATATTTCCTACTTGCGGCAAAAATTAAAAGCCATTTGCGCCGATGTGGAGATTTTGGGCGAGGAAAACGGCAGTTTTCAATTAGTTCAAAGGCAGGTAGACGGCCATGCTACATAAATTAAGAGTTCGTTTTATTCTGATTGCTTCGGCTGCCATTGTCTGCGTCTTAATTTCGATTATTGGTGTGCTCAACTCCGCTCGTTTTTTTCAGACAGACGGCGAAATCAGGGCGGTGCTCAATATCTTGTCCGACAATAATGGGGATTTTCCCAGCGTCAAAGAAACAGCAGAAGTCTTGGGCAATGACCGCATTTCCATTGACACCATTAACCAATACCGCTATTTTAGCGCTATTTTAAATAAAAAGGGCGCCATTCAGTCCCTCAAGCTCAACCACATTTCCAACCTGTCTCAGAGCGCCGCAGAAAAATATGCCAAACGCGTTTTTTCTTACTCAAGGAGGGCTGGCACTTTTAATATCGGCAGTCAATTTTACTCTTATCAAGTCACCAAAATGAGCAATTCTCAAAATTATCTGGTGGTGATTTTGGATTCGACTAATTATGCTGAAGAACGCGATGATTTTTTCACACTGTCTATTCAGATGTCTATTTACAGCCTGATTTTCTTTGTTATCGTGGTTTCTATTATTTCCAGCTATGCTATTCGCCCCTATGTCAATAATTATGAGAAGCAGAAGCGCTTTATCACCAATGCAGGGCACGAGCTCAAGACCCCTCTTGCCATTATTTCTGCTAATACCGAGTTGCAGGAGATGATGACGGGGGAAAACGAATGGACCGAGAGTACCAAGGAGCAGGTCAAGCGTTTGAGCGACTTGATTAACCACTTGGTTAGCCAAGCGCGGCTGGAAGAGCAGCCCAACATCGCTTTGACTGATGTTGACTTTTCTGCCTTGGTTCAAAAAGTCGCTAACGATTTCAAATCGGTGACTGAAAAAGCCGGTAAGGACTATCAGGTCAACATCCAAGAAGGTCTTTATGTCCGAGCTTCTGAAAATGAGCTCTATGAGCTAGTCAGCATCTTGATTGACAACGCCTGCAAGTATTGCGACGAAGGTGGGCAAGTCATGGTGACTGTCACCAAGCGACGGCGGCGCAAGCAAGCGCGTTTGACGGTGTCCAATACCTATGCAGCAGGAAAAGATGTAGATTACAGCCGTTTCTTCGACCGTTTTTACCGCGAGGAAGAATCGCACAACAATCAAAAACAAGCAGGCTACGGCATCGGCCTATCAATGGCTGAAAGTCTGGTACGCCTGTTTAAAGGAAAAATTTCAGTCGCCTACAAAAAGGGCATGATTACTTTCACTGTTTTACTATAAATATTATATATAAGTTTCTTGTTAAAGCTGGATTTTTCCAGCTTTTTTATTTTTCTTTGCGAATAAGTAAGCAAGGAGGAATTTTTATGTTTGAAGAAATATTAGAAAAACTGAAAGAATACAAGCTAGCCTGCGGTCTCATTCTAGTTGGAGCCTTGCTTGGAGGATTTTTCTTACTCAAAGGACAATCAAATCAGGAAAAAGATAGCCTAGAAAATTCTAAGTTGGAACCGCAAGTTGAACTGGTCTCAAAAGAGGAAAAACAATCTGAAAAGGCAAGAACCATCATAGAAGAATCAGATAGTAAATCAGAACCTCTCACAGTTGATGTCAAGGGAGCTGTGAAGACACCGGGTGTCTATGAGTTGGCATCAGGTAGTCGTGTGAGAGATGCTATTCAAAAAGCTGGTGGTTTGGCAGAAAATGCAGATGGGAAATCTATCAATCTAGCACAAAAAGTAGCAGATGAAGCGGTTATCTATGTTGCACACGAAGGTGAAGAAGCGCCTAATGTTACTACTCAGGAAACAAAAACAGAAGCAGGAAAACAAAGTAGCACTGGAAGTGGGAAATCAAACCTTGTCAATCTCAATACCGCTAGTTTGACTGATTTACAGTCTGTATCAGGGATTGGAGCAAAACGAGCCCAGGATATTATTGATTATCGCGAAGCAAATGGGAAATTTTCTTCTGTTGATGACCTCAAAAATGTCAGCGGAATTGGTGCAAAGACACTTGAAAAACTAAAGACCTATGTCACAGTGGATTAATAAGCTTCTCTTGCCATCTTCCTATCTTGCTCTATTACTAGTCGTTCTCTTTTTTACTATTAGAAGTCAGAGCTTGTTGGCAGGGCTATTGCTTTTAATTTTGCTGGTCCAGCTTTTGCTAAGATATTCTAAGGAACAGGTGAAACAGACTTTTTTGGTTCTATTAGCATTTTCTTTATTTTTCTCAGGTCAATCAATACTTGAGCAGCAAAGAGAAAAGTTAGCACCCAACCGGATTAGTCAAATTCGTCTATTGCCGGATACAATTAAGATAAATGGGGATTCCCTATCTTTTAGAGGAAAGTCACAAGGTCGCTTGTATCAAGTCTTTTATAAATTGCCATCGGAAGAAGAGCAGAAGTTCTTTAAAAATCTGACCGAAGTGACAGATTTGAGAATAGAAGCTAGTTTAGAGAAACCAGCTGGCCGTCGGAATTTTTCTGGTTTTGATTATGCAGCCTACCTAAAAACACAAGGAATTGATCAGATAGTCACTATTGAGCGGATTCAGACCAGCCAATCTGTTCAGACCTTTCAGCCGTTTGAGTTGCTATCTAGTTTGCGGCGACGTGCCTTAGTTTGGAGCAAAGAAAAATTTCCGACACCGATGAATAACTATATGACGGGTCTTCTCTTTGGCTCGCTTGATACTGATTTTGAAGAGATGAATGATCTTTATTCGAGTCTGGGTATTATTCATCTCTTTGCACTTTCAGGTATGCAGGTGGGATTTTTTCTTGATACATTTCGCAGGATTTTGTTGCGGCTAGGCTTGAAAAATGAAACGGTTAAACATCTGCTTTTCCCTTTTTCCTTTATTTACGCAGCTTTGACTGGTTTTTCAGTTTCTGTTGTTCGCAGTCTCATTCAGCGTCTGCTTGGGCAAATGGGGGTAGGCGGTAAGGATAATTTTCCATTGACTATTCTGCTTCTATTTATCCTCATGCCCAACTTTCTTTTGACAACGGGCGGTGTCCTGTCTTGTGCTTATGCTTTTCTGCTGGCTATGTTAGATTTTGAAAATCAGTCATCCGTTAAAAAAATTTTACTTGAGTCAGCTACTCTTTCACTGGGTGTTTTGCCGATTTTGCTCTTTTATTTCAGTGAATTTCAACCTTGGTCTGTCATTTTGACTTTTCTTTTTTCATTGCTTTTTGATAGTATAATGCTACCGGGATTGACTTTGGTTTTTCTAATCTCTCCACTCTTTGCTTTTACTCAGCTGAATTCTCTCTTCCTCCTTTTAGAAAGAGGAATTGCTTGGATTGGAAGTATTGCACCAAAACCTCTTATTTTTGGGCAACCAAAGCCCTGGCAATTACTTGCTTTATTAATACTACTCGCTCTAGTTTATGATTTTTGGCAGAAAAAGACTTTACGTGTCATTTTAATAGTAGCTGTAATTTCTCTTTTTGTCCTGATTAAGTATCCTCTTGATAATGAAGTAACGATGTTAGATGTGGGGTCAGGGAAAAGTCTCTTGCTGCGTGATTGGCGAGGGAAAACGATTTTGGTGAATACAGGAGGAAGTAAGCAATTTGAAGTAAAAGAGAAGTGGAAGCAACGTGTGAGAAAGGCAACTGCTGAGAAAACTCTAATTCCCTATCTCAAAAGTCGTGGGGTCAGCCAGATTGACAGTCTGTTACTAACAAATACAGATCCTGACTATATAGGAGATTTTACAAGTGTGCTAAAAGCTTTTGCGGTCAAAGAGATCTATCTACCGATTGCTAGTATGAATAACGAAAATTTTCTGTCTCAAATCCAAAAAAGTGGTGCTAAACTTCACTTTGCTCAGGAGGGTGAAAAGTTTTCGATCATGGGAAGTCAACTAGAACTTTTTACAGAAAAAGATCAGATAAATCTCTATGGCCACTTGCTCCATAAAAATATTCTATTGGCCAGTCGTTTAGAGCAGGAAGATTTACAGGCAATCTCGTACCATTATCCCACACTGAAAACAGATGTTCTTGCAACTTTTAGCTCTGCTAAATTAGACGATCACAAAACCTTGTCTTTTCTTCAGCAGCTTCAAGCCAAGTTGTTTTTCATATCCTCTGATAAAAGTAAATATTCTGATGAACGAGGAGAAGATTCAAATAGGCAAGAAATTTCTTTTTATCAAACAAGTAAAAACGGTGCAATTCGTCTTAGGGGATTATTTAACTGGAAATTAGAAACGGTTAACTAACGATATTTTACTAAAAATGAGAGTTCAGACTTTTGTCTGGCCTCTTTTTTTGTTACAATCAATAGGAAGAAATAGAAAGAGGGATCCTCGTGCTAGCGATTGAAGAAATTGAACAGTTAACTCCTGCCAATCTTTCTCCTTTGACTGTTTTAACAGGGGATGATGTGGGGCAGTTTGAGCTGATGAAGAGTCGTTTTTTAGAGCAAATAGCTTTTGACCCAGCGGATTTAAATTATACTTATTTCGATGTAAAGGAAACAGCTTATCAAGAGCTTGAGTTAGATTTGGTTAGCTTACCGTTTTTTGCGGATGAAAAAATTGTTATTTTGGATCATTTTTCAGATTTGACAACGAGCAAGAAGCGATTTTTGACAGATGAAGAGCTTCAATCGTTTGAATCTTACTTAAAGGCACCACTTGAGACAACAAAATTAGTCATTTTTGCAGAGGGAAAGCTAGATAGCAAACGTCGCCTTGTCAAATTGCTGAAGCGTGATGGACAGATTTTTGAAGCAGCAGTCCTAAAAGAGCAGGATCTACGTTCGTATTTTACTCGCTATATCAAGGAGCAAGGGTTAAACCTTTCTGTACCTGTTTTTGAACAACTCTTGTTAAAATCAGGTTTTCAGTTTGGAGAATTGACAAAAAATATTGCTTTTCTTAAGGACTATAAAGGAAATGCATCCATTGAGTTAGCAGATATTGACCAAGCGATTCCTAAAACTCTTCAGGATAATATCTTTGACTTGACGCAGTTTGTTCTCAAAGGGCAAATTGACGCTGCGCGTGTGCTAGTGCGAGATTTGACTTTGCAAGGAGAAGATGAGGTCAAGCTACTTGCTATTATGTTGGGGCAATTTCGCACCTATGCTCAGGTGAGACTTCTGGCTGATAGTGGGCGAACAGAGCAGCAGATTGTTAGTGATTTATCTGATTTTCTTGGACGAAAGGTCAATCCCTATCAGATAAAATTTGCTTTACGAGATAGTAGAAATCTTTGCCTAGACCAAATTAAGACGGCTATGATGATTCTGATTGAGACGGATTTTCAGATCAAATCAGGAGTCTATGACAAGGATTATTTGCTAGATATGGCACTTTTAAAAATTGCAAGCAAGTAGTAGAAATTTTCTACTGTTTTTCTTGAAAAACACTATATATTGTGTTATGATGTATATTGAATAACAAGATATAGAAAAACGGAGGATAAGAACGATTGTGATTATATTAGCAGGAATGATTGGTGTGGGCAAGACCACTTTTACAGAAAAGTTGGCAGAAGCTCTAGGAACAGAAGCTTTTTTCGAGCCAGTTGATACCAATCCTATCCTAGACAAATATTATGAGGATCCAGATAAGTATGGTTTTGCCCTGCAGATTTACTTTCTCAATCGACGTTTTAAGTCTATTAAAAGAGCCTATGCTGCAAATAATAATGTGCTAGATCGCTCCATCTATGAAGACGCGCTTTTCACCTATATCAATACACTCAAGGGAAGTATTAGCCAAGAAGAGTATGATATCTATTTAGATTTGTTAGATAATATGATGGAGGAAATTGCAAGCCTGCCCAAGAAAGCGCCAGATCTGCTAGTATATTTGGATGGAAGTTTTGAGCATATTTTGGAAAACATCCAGAAGCGAGGCCGTTCTTATGAGCAGCCAACAGATGAAAATGGCCTGAAAGATTATTATCAACTCTTGCATAGTCATTATGCAGATTGGTACGAGGCTTATGATCAAAGTCCAAAAATTAGAATTGAGACGGATGGGTTAGATATCCACAAAGAAAACGATTGGAAGCGTGTTTTCAGCTATATTCGTAACGAAATGCGAGCTTTGGGCTTGGATGATTAGTGAATAAAGTTTCAAGCAGATTATTTGTAAAAGTTTCGTATTTCCGCTATCATGAATGATAGAAAATGAAGAAACGAGGATATAATTCTATGGCTATTGTATTACCAGACCTTCCATATGCATATGACGCACTTGAACCTTATATTGACGAAGAAACCATGCACCTGCATCATGACAAACACCATAATACTTATGTAACCAATGTCAATGCGGCTCTTGCAAAACACCCAGAAATTGGTGAAGATTCAAAACACCCAGAAATTGGTGAAGATTTGGAAAGTTTGTTGGCTGATGTGAATGCCATCCCGGCAGATATTCGCCAAGCGGTGATTAACAACGGTGGTGGGCATTTGAACCACGCTCTCTTCTGGGAATTGATGACACCTGAAAAGACAACTCCTTCAGCGGAATTGGCAGCAGATATTGACGCAACTTTTGGCTCATTTGACGACTTCAAGGCAGCTTTCGCTGCGGCAGCAACCACGCGCTTCGGCTCAGGCTGGGCTTGGTTGGTTGTCAATAAAGAAGGAAAACTAGAAGTTCTTTCAACGGCTAACCAAGACACGCCAATCTCAGAAGGCAAGACACCAATCTTGGGCTTGGATGTTTGGGAACATGCCTACTATGTCAAATATCGCAACGTTCGCCCAGACTACATCAAGGCTTTCTTCTCAGTGATTAACTGGAACAAGGTCAACGAATTGTATGCGGCAGCAAAATAATCTAAAAACGAATCGAAAGGTTCGTTTTTTGCTGTTTAAAATAAAAAAATTTTAAAACTGCTTGAAATTTTTTTTAGATTTTTTTATACTGGTTTGACAATGAAGATAGTAGTAAATAAAAAACAGATTAGCGTGCTGTGTATTGTGTTAGTGCTTGGCTGCGTGCTTATTCTAGGAATTTACACTTTGATGGATCTTCACTCGCATGGGGCTTTGAAGGGTTCAGAAATCAAGGCTAGCAGAGAAAGTAAATCAAGGGTAGCTGAGAAAGGTACGAGTCAAAATGCTGAAAAAAGAGAGACAAGCCCTCAACTAGTTGTTAAATCTGCTGATGCCAAAAAAGCTGTGGTAGAGCAAGATTTGCCAACCATGGAAGCCTATGGTCTGGTCTACGATTATGCCAATCTTAACTTGCAACAGGTAGTACAAGCTTATCTGGATGAAATGGGCGTTCCGCATGAAAGTATTGCCTTTTCCTACAAGAACCCCAAAACAGGTGAGTTGATTGAGATGAATGAAACTCAACCCATGAGGGCAGGGTCAACGTATAAGTTGCCGCTTAATATGTTGGTAGTTGATGAGGTAGAGAAGGGCAAGTTTACCTTGACTGAGCGGTTCGACATCACCAATACTTATTATGAGTATCAAGGGGAGCATGACAACTATGTAAATGCTTTTGGCGGTGCGATGACTATTCCAGATATGCAGATGTATTCACTCCTTTATTCAGAAAATACGCCTGCCTATGCTCTGGCAGATCGACTTGGAGGGATTGAGAAAGCTCGGACGATGTTCAGACGTTATGGTCAATCCAAAGGAGAAATTAAGACTTTTAGCGAAGAGAATTATACGACGACTAACTACTATATCCAAGTGCTGGATTATCTTTGGAATCATAAAGATAAATATCAAGATTTGCTTTATTATATTGGAGAGTCTTTCCCTAACGAGTACTACAAAAAGTTTGTTGATGGGGTTACCATTCAGCAGAAACCAGGATATGTGGGGGAAGCACTCAATGTAGATGCTATTGTTTACGAAGCGCAGCCTTACCTAGTTGCCCTTTATACGGCAGGGTTGGGAGGTTCGACCCCAGCCAGTGAAGAAGTAAACGGCGTGGGTATTTATCAACTTGGACAAATCTGTTATGTTATCAACGAGTGGCATCGAGTCAATCAAAATCCATGAGAGAAAGAGGAAACTCTTTCTTTTTTTAATGCTATTTAGATTTTTTTCTAAATACTTCTTGATTTTCTAAAACTTTGGGTGTAAAATGATATTTAGAAATATTTCTAAATACTTTTCAAGGAAGTCTCTCAATGAATATTATGTTTTTTCTATCAGTAGCTTTAATTTGTTTGTTAATGTTTATGGCTGGAGCAATCTGGTGGTTGCGAAAAAGACAATTTTTAAAATGGACAGTTTTTGGGCTTGGGCTAGCTGGTTTTATAGTTGGGTCTCGTATTTTAGAGTCGATTTTACACTATTTCGTTTTACATCCTAGTCCAAGCGGTCAGATTCCCCTCATGCAGAACAAACCTCTTCTCTATGTCCTGTATGCTATTGCTACTGCGGCAGTGTTTGAGGAAACAACGAGGCTGATTCTGTTTAAGATTCTCAAAAGGAAGCGTCATCTTAATTTTGCAGATGCCCTTTCCTACGGTGCAGGACATGGTGGAGCAGAACTCCTTTTGGTCGGAGGAGCCCAAATGATCGGCCTGATGGTCATTTTTGCAATGCCACATGCCTTGAGAGCTGGTGCTGGGTATGAGATGGTTTTAAAAAGTGTGACTGCAACAACACTTATTTTAGGAGTGTTCGAGAGAATTGTTGCTTTCGCTGCTCAGCTATGTCTATCTATTTGGGTTTGTGCTGGCGTATCAAATGGCAAACTGCGCTATTATGGCTGGGCTTTGCTTTTTCATGCTCTTTTCGATTTGCCGGCAGCGCTCTCTCAAGTAGGATTTTTGCCTCTATGGACAGTTGAAGTGCTACTTGTTTTATCTTTTGTCTTGCTTGTTTACCTTACAAAACGGTTTATTTTAGAAAAGGGGAGGCTTTCTTATGGGAATTAGTGAAACCATGAAAGCCTTAGCCGATCCAGTTCGGCGGGAAATTTTGGAAATGTTAAAAAAAGGGCCCAAATCGGCTGGTGAAATTGCTCAAGCTTTTGATTTAACGGGAGCGACGGTATCTTACCATTTGTCCCAGTTGAAAAAAGCAGGCCTTATCTATGAGGAACGGCAGAAAAACTTTATTTACTATTATTTAGATGCTACTGTTTTTGAAGAAATCTTAGTCTGGCTTGCTGCGTTCGCGGGAGGAAAAAATAATGAAATTGAAAAATAATATGAAAGAGTTGATACTTTCAGTGCTGGTCATTTGGCTACCAGTACTTTATGGACTTTATATTTATAAGGAATTACCGCAAGAACTGGCTGTGCATTTTTCTTTTACAGGCCAAGCAGATGGACTGATGAATAAGGAGCTATTTCTTTGGGGCTTTCCAATTGTAATCTCTCTTTTTCAGCTATTCATTTATTGGACAACGGTAATTCAAATAATAACCAATAAAATATTCAAACACTTTATTCGTTGGATTATTCCCATCGTAGCGCTGGTTTTGCAGACTGGCATCCTTTTTAGAGCTCTTAATTCAGAGTTTAATATTAGAAAAATGGTACTTGTTTTGGTAGGAGTTGTATTCATTGGTCTTGGTAATTATATTCCTAAAAAGGTTATAGTGGATCAACATAGAAAATCAACTAGTAGAAAACTGGCTTATTCTTTGATTGTAGCAGGGAGTCTTTCCTTGCTATGTGCACTCTTTCTAGGATAATGAACAACAATATGATATAATATCTCTAGGAGCATATGAAAAATGATACAGAAAGCACATTATCAGTTTATCCGCCAGCATCCAGCTTTTATCAATTTACGAACAGAGCATTTTGACCGGCTGGCTAGTGATATTAAATTTCGTAAAAGTCCCAAAGGGCAGATTATTTTCTTTGAAGGTGACCCACGCGATCGCCTCTTTCTGCTTTACAAAGGTTATGCACGAATTGAGCAATATGATCAGACGGCTTCCTACTCATATCTAGATTATGCTAAAGAGAATTCCCTCTTTCCTTATGGAGGAATGTTTGAGGATGCGGCTTATCATTATACTGCAGTAGCAGTGACAGATGTGGAATACTTTACAATCCCTGTGGAGGCTTTTGAGCATTTTGCTAAGCTAGAACCAAAACAGCTTATTCATATTGTTACAGAATTATCCAAAATTTTGGCATTTCATGAATTACGATTGCGAAATGCTACTTTAGCAGGGGCACGAGATCGAGTGATCCAAGCCTTGTCGATACTCTGCTTAGATTTTTGCAAGGAAAAAGATTATGTTCCCTTTGCTGTCAGTATGATTGAGTTATCTCGTCTTGCAGCCACCACTCGTGAGACGGTTCACCAAGTGATAAAGAAGCTAAAAGAAGAAGAAAAAATTCGTTATGAGCGCAAAATGATTACTTTTTTAGATAAAACTTTTTTCCTTGAAACATACCAAAATGGTCAGTGATAATTCACTGGCTTATTTTTATAAAAAATTTAAAAAAATCCAAAAAAATAAATATTCTTTTAACAAATAAATTTGTGACTTTATCCACAAAAAATCGGGTTTAAATGCAAAATATTCATTTTAACATAAAATGATGTAAGATTTTTGGCATTTTAAATGATAAATCAATCATGGAAGCGTTATCATATGGTGATATAATAACGGTGTTAAGAGGTTGAGATGATTTGACCTCACAAGAAAA
Organism: Streptococcus massiliensis DSM 18628; assembly: GCF_000380065.1. Classification (GTDB taxonomy): domain Bacteria; phylum Bacillota; class Bacilli; order Lactobacillales; family Streptococcaceae; genus Streptococcus; species Streptococcus massiliensis. Next base: position 24,398 of record NZ_KB904375.1, read on the forward strand.
AATTAAGGAGGATTGAAGATGTCGCAACATCCAATTCATGTCTTTTCAGAAATTGGCAAATTGAAAAAAGTTATGCTTCACCGTCCAGGTAAGGAACTTGAAAACCTTTTGCCAGACTACCTAGAACGTCTTCTTTTTGATGACATTCCTTTCTTGGAAGATGCTCAAAAAGAACACGACGCATTTGCTCAAGCTCTTCGTAACGAAGGTATTGAAGTACTTTATCTCGAAAAACTTGCTGCAGAATCTCTTACTTCACCAGAAATTCGTGAACAATTCATCGAAGAATGGTTAGAAGAAGCAAACATTCGCGGACGCGAAACAAAGAAAGCAATCCGCAAAGCTCTCCAAGCTATTGAAGACAATCAAGAGCTGGTTGAAAAAACAATGGCTGGTTTCCAAAAAGCAGAATTGCCAGAAGTACCTGAATCAGAAAAAGGCTTGACTGACCTTGTTGAGTCAGACTACCCATTTGCGGTAGACCCAATGCCAAACCTTTACTTCACACGTGACCCATTTGCAACAATCGGTAATGCAGTATCACTCAACCACATGTTTGCAGATACACGTAACCGCGAAACTCTTTACGGTAAGTACATTTTCAAATATCACCCAGTATATGGTGGCAATGTTGACCTTGTTTACAACCGCGAAGAAACCACTCGTATCGAAGGTGGAGACGAACTCGTTCTTTCTAAAGATGTTCTGGCAGTAGGTATTTCACAACGTACTGACGCAGCATCTATCGAAAAACTTTTGGTCAACATCTTCAAGAAAAATGTTGGCTTCAAGAAAGTATTGGCCTTTGAATTTGCCAACAACCGTAAATTCATGCACTTGGATACCGTATTTACTATGGTTGACTATGACAAGTTCACTATTCACCCAGAAATTGAAGGTGACCTTCGCGTTTACTCTGTAACTTACGAAAACGAAGCGCTGAAGATTGTTGAAGAACACGGTGATTTGGCAGAGGTTTTGGCTGAAAACTTGGGTGTGGAAAAAGTTCACTTGATTCGTTGTGGTGGTGGAAACATCGTTGCTGCTGGACGCGAACAATGGAACGATGGTTCAAACACTCTTACAATCGCACCAGGTGTGGTAGTTGTGTATGATCGCAATGTTGTTACTAACAAGATCCTTGAAGAATATGGACTTCGTTTGATTAAGATCCGCGGAAGTGAATTGGTTCGCGGTCGTGGTGGACCTCGTTGTATGTCTATGCCATTTGAACGTGAAGAACTTTAAAAAGTATTCAATCTTCCTTGCTAGACCCGCTTACCTATGAGAAAGTGGGTCTAGTGGTAAGATGTTAAAACTAGATGATCATCTCAAACGCTTATGTAGATGTTTTATCTGATAAAAAGAAAAAGAGGTAAAAAAACAGAATGACAACATCAGTATTTAAAGGTAGACATTTCCTTGCTGAAAAAGACTTTACTCGTGCAGAGTTGGAATGGTTGATTGATTTTTCAGCTTTCTTGAAAGATTTGAAGAAACGCAACATTTCTCACCGCTACCTTGAAGGTAAAAATATTGCACTCTTGTTTGAAAAAACTTCAACTCGTACTCGTGCAGCCTTCACAACTGCAGCTATTGACCTTGGTGCACACCCAGAATACCTTGGTGCTAACGACATTCAACTTGGCAAGAAAGAATCTACTGAAGATACAGCTAAAGTTCTTGGACGTATGTTTGACGGTATCGAATTCCGTGGTTTCAGCCAACGCATGGTTGAAGAATTGGCAGAATTCTCAGGCGTTCCTGTATGGAATGGTTTGACTGATGAATGGCACCCAACTCAAATGTTGGCTGACTACTTGACAGTAAAAGAAAACTTCGGAAAACTTGAAGGTTTGACATTGGTTTACTGTGGTGACGGACGTAATAACGTTGCAAACAGCTTGCTTGTAACTGGTGCGATCCTTGGTGTAAATGTACACATCTTCTCACCAAAAGAACTCTTCCCAGAAAAAGAAATCGTTGAATTGGCAGAGGGATTTGCAAAAGAAAGTGGAGCACATGTGCTAATCACTGATAATGCAGATGAAGCTGTTAAAGGCGCAGATGTTCTTTACACTGACGTTTGGGTATCAATGGGTGAAGAAGACAAATTTGCTGAACGCGTTGCCCTTCTCCAACCTTACCAAGTAAACATGGAATTGGTTAAGAAAGCAGAAAACGAAGACCTTATCTTCTTGCACTGCTTGCCAGCCTTCCACGACACAAACACTGTTTACGGTAAAGATGTTGCTGAAAAATTCGGCGTGAAAGAAATGGAAGTTACGGATGAAGTCTTCCGCAGCAAATATGCACGTCAATTTGATCAAGCTGAAAACCGTATGCACACAATCAAAGCTGTCATGGCAGCAACTCTTGGAGAATTGTTCATTCCAAAAGTATAATGCTAACTAGCTAGCAGAACTGGTCGTTCTGGTTTTGATTGAGGAAATCAGAATCAGGGCGACTTTTTGTTTGAGAGGGCTTGTTCATTTCAAGTATCTCTCATTACTTATGAAATCGATTCGAGATTCATTCTCGTTGCTTAATTTAGGAGGATAAAATGAAAAAAGGTTTTAAAATGCCTTCATCTTTCACTGTATTGATGATAATCACCGCCTTGATTGCTCTTTTGACTTGGATTATTCCAGCAGGTCAATTCCAAGCAGATAAAGATGGTCATTTGATCGCAGGAACTTATGAAGCTGTAAAAAGTAACCCACAAGGGATTTATGACGTCTTTATGGCACCAATCCGTGCCATGCTCGGTACTGAAACTGTATCAAAAGCCATTGAAGTTTCTTTCTTCATCATGATGGTTGGTGCCTTCCTTGGTGTTGTTAATGAAACTGGTGCCCTTGATGCAGGTATTGCCAATGTCGTTAAGAAATACAAGGGTCGCGAAAAGATGTTGATTCCAATCTTGATGACACTTTTTGCTCTAGGTGGTTCTACTTATGGTATGGGTGAAGAAACAATGGCCTTCTATCCACTCATCGTGCCAGTTATGATGGCAGTAGGATTTGACAACTTAGTCGGGGTGTCTATCGTTCTTCTTGGTTCACAAATCGGATGTTTGGCTTCAACAGTTAACCCATTCGCAACAGGAGTTGCGTCTGCGACTGCCGGTGTCAGCTTGGCTGATGGTATCATCTGGCGGATTATTTCTTTCATTGTTATCACAGGTTTGGGGATTTGGTTTGTTTATAGCTACGCTAGCAAAATTCAAAAAGATCCAACTAAGTCATTGACTTATGCTAACCGTGAAGCCGATATGGATCACTTTAACGTATCTAAAGATGAAGCTGCAGAAGCAGTGGAATTGACTAAAGTACAAAAGAAAGTACTTTGGGTGTTTGCTCTTACCTTTGTATTGATGATTATCAGCTTGGTTCCTTGGGCTGACCTTGGTGTACCATATTTTGCAGATTTTAACACTTGGTTAGTTGGTCTGCCAGTTATCGGTCAAATCGTCGGAACATCTACAGCGGCTTTGGGTACTTGGTACTTCCCAGAAGTTACAATGCTCTTTGTCTTGATGGCTGTTATTATTGGTTTTGTTTCTCGCATGGGAGAAGAGCGTTTCCTTTCAGCTTTCATGGCTGGTGCAGCTGATCTATTGAGCGTTGCTTTGGTTGTTGCGGTAGCACGTGGTATCCAAGTTGTGATGAACGATGGTCATATCACAGCAACTATTCTTCACTGGGGTGAAGAAGGACTGAAAGGTCTATCATCTCAAGTATTCATTATTTTGACTTATATCTTCTACTTGCCAATGTCATTCCTTATCCCATCATCATCAGGTCTTGCTGGTGCAACAATGGGTATCATGGCGCCACTCGGTGAGTTTGCTAAGGTGCCTGCACACTTGATTATCACTGCTTACCAATCAGCATCTGGTGTGCTCAACCTTGTTACTCCAACATCAGGTATCGTTATGGGTGCTCTTGCGCTTAGCCGTGTTGATCTTGGCACATGGTGGAAGTTTGTTGCTAAATTGATTGCAGCTATTGTTGTTGCAACCATTATCATTCTTGTTGTCGCTACATTCTTCTAAAAAGAACTATTTAGCAGGAAAAGATGCTTTATTTAAAGTGTCTTTTCCATTATTCGTAAATGAAAGAGGTTACCGTGAGGAAATTTGTTACAGAAGTTCATCAAGATGCTTGCCTAACGGCTGTGAAGAGACTCGTTTCTTTTCCTTCGGTCTTAAATGAGGGAGAAAATGGGACGCCTTTTGGACAAGCTATTCAAAATGTTTTAGAGGACACTTTGCACTTCACTGAAGAGCTAGGTTTTCGTACATATTTAGACCCTGAGGGCTATTATGGCTACGCAGAAATTGGGGATGCAGCTGAATGTTTAGCGATTCTTTGCCATTTAGACGTTGTTCCTGCCGGTGATGTGTCAGAATGGCAGACGAACCCATTTGAAGCAGTTGTCAAAGATGGTATCATTTATGGGCGTGGCGTCCAAGATGATAAAGGACCATCTATGGTAGCGCTCTATGCTGTTAAAGCTCTAATAGACGCAGGGGTGACTTTCAACAAACGTATTCGGTTTATCTTTGGTACAGACGAGGAGACGCTTTGGCGTTGTATGAATCGTTATAATCAAATTGAAGAAGTGGCTACGATGGGCTTTGCGCCTGATTCATCATTTCCATTAACTTATGCAGAAAAAGGTTTGCTTCAGGCTAAGTTAGTAGCTGCTGGAGATGCTAATTTTGACCTCGAAGTTGGTGAGGCTTACAATGTCGTACCTGGAAAGGCTAGCTATCGAGGAAAATATAAAACAGAACTGCTCAAGAAGCTTGCAGAACTGGGCATTGATTCCGATGTGGAAGGAGATTGTGTAACAGTACTGGGTGTACCTATGCACTCTAAGGACGCAGCTCTTGCCACCAATGCCTTGATTCGTTTGGCAAAAGCTTTGGTTGAGATAGTTCCGAATCAGACTCTTGATTTCCTAGCGAATCGTGTCGGAGAAGATGCGACAGGTGCTAACCTTTTTGGTTCAATTGAAGATGAACCATCTGGTAAACTATCTTTTAATGTTGCAGGTTTGACTCTAAATGCTGAAAAGACAGAGGTACGCTTAGACCTTCGTATTCCTGTTCTTGCAGATAAGGAGCAGTTAGTTGCAACACTGACAGAAATAGCTGCTGCTTATGGTTTAACTTATGAAGAATTTGACTATCTGGCACCGCTTTATGTGCCACTTGATAGTAAACTTGTTAGCACTCTTATGACAGTTTATCAGGAAAAAACAGGAGATATGACTCCAGCTGTTTCCTCAGGTGGCGCGACCTTCGCTCGCACCATGCCAAATTGTGTGGCCTTTGGAGCTTGCTTCCCAACTACACCACAGACAGAACACCAAGCCAATGAATGTACACCAGTTGAGGATTTGTACAGGGCTATGGACATTTATGCTGAGGCTATTTATCGCCTCGCAGCACAATAATTAACAATAAAAAGGATTTTTAATATATGAGTAATAGAACTATTGTCGTTGCTTTGGGAGGAAATGCGATCCTTTCATCTGACCCATCTGCACAAGCTCAACAAGAAGCTTTAGTGCAAACTGCTGGACATCTTGTAAAACTAATCAAAAATGGTGATAACTTGGTAATCACCCACGGAAATGGTCCTCAAGTAGGAAACCTGTTGCTGCAACACTTGGCAGCTGATTCCAAAAAGAACCCTGCTTTCCCGCTTGATTCACTCGTTGCTATGACAGAAGGAAGCATCGGTTTCTGGCTTCAACAAGCCCTTCAAAATGCTTTGCACAAAGAAGGAATTGACAAACCAGTTGCTTCTGTTGTGACCCAAGTGGTTGTTGACAAAAACGACCCAGCCTTCGTTAACTTGTCTAAACCAATCGGTCCATTCTACTCAGAAGAAGAAGCAAAAGCTGAAGCAGAACGCACAGGTGCAACCTTTAAAGAAGACTCTGGCCGTGGATGGCGAAAAGTTGTTGCCTCACCAAAACCAGTTGCCATCAAAGAACTTGAAACTATCCAAACTTTGATTGATGCAGGTCAAGTTGTTGTTGCAGCCGGTGGTGGCGGTATTCCAGTTGTTGAAAATGAAGACGGAAGCCTCCGCGGTGTTGAAGCTGTTATTGACAAAGACTTTGCTAGTCAAAAACTGGCTGTTGACATCAAAGCAGACTACTTCATCGTTTTAACTGGTGTAGACAATGTTTATGTTAACTACAATAAACCAGACCAAGCAAAACTTGAAAAAGTAACTGTTGCAGAGTTGGAAGAATATATCAAACAAGACCAATTCGCACCAGGTAGTATGCTTCCAAAAGTTGAAGCAACGATCAACTTCGTAAAACAATTCCCAGAAGGAAAAGCAGTTATTTCTTCACTTGAAAATATCCAAGAAGTTTTAACAAACGAAGGCGGAACAGTCATTGAAGCTTAAGTAAATAAGGCAGGATTGTAGAAGAAATTAAACATATTTTTCTGTCCTCTTTATGCTCAGTAACTTGAGCAAAATTAAGTCAGTCGTGCGAGTTAGTTGCATTAAGTATCAGAAATAAGCGTTTTCTAATATGATCTTCTTGGGCAGCAAGCTCAGCATGAAGACGACTAATTACTCTCCTTATGAAAAATAAGAGCCTGGGACAAAATAATTCTCAGCCACAAAAAAAGCTAGAGCTTCCCAATTGCGGAACTCTAGCTTTTTAATTTTGAGTCGTTCTCTTATTGTATTTTAGGAGGTTATTGGCCATAAGTACCAATCCCATGTCAATTCTCACTTGACGCTTCCCTCTCAGATTACATCTCTTGTAACCCAAACAAGCCTTTATCTGCCCAAAGACAGGTTCCACATCAATCTTGCGTTGAGCGAAAATCTGTCTACCTTGGGGAGATAAAAGCGCCTGACATTCTTTAGTTTTTA